>JAIKVL010000016.1 GCA_024685775.1 Clostridia bacterium
ACTTTTACGAGACGGGATATGAAGTGATCACGCAGGTTTTAAGTTCTTACGTTGCGTGAACCAAAACAAATAATCTATAAACCGATTTATCACGCGAATGCGTGCATCTCATCAGTGCCGAAAGGCGCTGTATATCATCAAACCAAAGCGGATTTTATACACGGCAATGCCGTGATGATATGCAAGGGACAAGCCCTTGATGATATGCCAAACCTCGCTAACGCTTCGGTTTGGATAAAAAACAGTCTAAAGCGAACCTGCTTTAGACTGTTTTTGGTGGAGATGAGGGGGGTCGAACCCCTTACCTCTTGAATGCCATTCAAGCGCTCTACCAGTTGAGCTACACCCCCAAGGCTTCTTTATTATAGCAAGTTCGTTCGGAGAGTGCAAGCGTTTAACAAATATTTATTTCTCGGAAAGCGGAGACGCCGCCCTGCTATTCCGTTTTATCGGTCGGCGCTTCTTTTTTGATATACTTAACGTACTCGCAGTCGGAAAGCGCGGCGCGTTCGGTCATCGCGTCAAAGCAAAGATCTCTGAGTTCCTCTTTTTTCCTCGCGGTACTCGCGCCCTCGGTCGGAAAGAACGGTCCGTCGACGTAGACGACGTTCTTCGGGCGTTTGCCGAATCTGCGTTTTTTATAGACGGTCGTAAAGGTAAAAACGGGTTTATCGCTTTCGGCGGGATAACGGAACGACACCGAAGGAAACGGACGGATCTTCGTGTAATAGGGCCAGATATGCGCTTCGGGATAGACGACGATCACCTTTCCTTCGCCTTCCAAGCGTTCGACGGCTTTGACGAACGCCTTCATCTTAGCGAGCGAAAGCGGGATCGGGATCGCGCCGAAAGCTTTGACCATAAAGCGGATCCCCGGGATATTCATACAATCGGCGTTCGCGATGATATGGGCTTTTTTCGGGAAGGCGATCCTGCCCGGGCAGTAAGCGTCGCCCGCCTCGCGGGTATGGTTGCCGTATAAAAAGTACCCCGTCTTCCGATACGGTTTGAGCTTTTCCCGCCCGACGATCTTCTCGCGATACACGATTTTTTGAAAGAAGAAGCCGAACGGAAGCCCCACGAGATAATAGAGCAAAAACGCCGCCGCCCGCGCGATCGGATTTTTGAAAAAGAATTCGTAAGACGCGGGGAGATCCTTATGCTCGATCGCGTTTCCCGCAAAATCGTCTTTCGTTTCGGACGAATAGTATAAGACTTTTTCCATCGCTTTATTCCGCAGCGCAGACGGGTTCGCCTTCCGGAACTTCCCGCGGGGCTTTCAAAACCGACTCGATCATCGCTTCCATTTTGTTCATGCAGACGTCGAGCGGCAAAACGCTCCCCGCTTCCTTGTATTTCTCCTTATAGGATTCGAGGACGTTCGGATGCTCGATCAAAAAGTCGATCTTATGCGCGAGCGTCTTATAATCGTATTTTCTGAATTTGACCCAAGGATCGGCGGCAAATGCTTTCGTCGCGCTCTTCTCGGAATCGCAGATCAAGGCGACGAGCCCCGCGGCGATCGCTTCGGTGCAGGCGATCGCTTCGATCTCGACGGTCGCCGTGTGGACGTACAGATCGGACGTCTTCAAAATGCGAATGAGTTCGTCTTGCGGGTGGAAGCCGAATTCGCAATCGACGCCGAGCCTCCGCGCGAGACGCTCGTACTTCTTTCGATTCGGGCCGTCCCCCGCGAGAATGACGCGGATCGAATCCCTGTGATCGGAGCGTCCGACCGCGCGAAGCAAGGTTTGTTGCGCTTTTTCGTCGCTGTATCGACCGCTGCAAACGATCGTAAACTTTTCGTTCTTTTCCCGTTTTTCCTTCAACGGCTCGAAGAATTTCGGGTTCACGCCGTTCGAAATGACGTACGCGGGGACGTCGATCCCCGTGTGATCGTAAAACACTTTTTTGATAAACGCCGTCGGATAATGGATCGCCGAGCAATGGCGAAAGACGTTTTTATAAAACACGCGATAGGTCAGATGATTCGCCAAACGGCTGTTCATCAAAAAGAAATGCGCCGTAAAGTTTTCCGCCTGACAATGGAAACTCGCGGCGATCGGCTTTCCGAGCTCGCGCGCGATCTTGACCGCGGCTGCCCCGAGCGCGAAGGGGATCTCGATGTAGACGAGATCGGCTTTCCCGATGACCTCGCGAAGGAGCGGCTTATTCGGCTTCGCAAGCGTAACGCCGTTCTTTTCGAGAACGCGATTCAGAAATCTCCCGAAGTTCACGCTCTTGACGTAATAATGATCTTTTTCGCCGATCCTGCTTTTATCCGAAGATACGATATAGACTTCGTGTCCGCTTTCTCTTAATCGATTGATAAAGTTAATGGTCGCGATGACCGTTCCGTTATTTGCTTCTCCGAGCACGTCGCAAATGTAAGCGATTTTCATTTTCTGTCTCCTGTTTTATGATTTTAGCCCCGTTCGGGAACTGTTTATACTGTATCACATCCGCTGTAAAGAGCCACTCCCTTTCGAAACACCGCGACTCTCGGATCCGTTCCCGCTCGGTGGAATCGGCGAGAACGGACTCCACCGGAGCGAGAATTCCCCCTTTTCGGCTTGTTTTCGAGGGGAAAACGTGATAAAATATAAGTTATGGATAATCTTCGCGAAATCATAACCGAGAACTTGCTGACCTTGCGCCGCAAGAACAAGATGACCCAGCAAGAACTCGCAAAGCAAATCAATTATTCCGATAAAGCCGTTTCGAGATGGGAAAACGGCGAAGTTCTTCCAGACGTGGAGACGCTCGCCAAGATCGCCGAAGTGTACGGCGTCCCCCTTTCGCGCATTTTGGAAAAGGACGCGGACGAACCCCCCAAGAAGAGACGCGACCCCGCGCTTTTGACGAAAGCTTTGATCGCAGCCATCTCGGTTTGCGTCGTTTGGGCGATCGCCGTCGTCATTTACGTCTATATCCGCGTATTTATGAAGACCTCGGCTTGGCAGGTCTTTATTTGGGCGATCCCCGCTTCCGCGCTTTTGATGCAGTTTTTCAACACGCGCTGGATCCGCGTGCCTTTCCTTTCGATGATCTGTTCTTCCGTCGCGATCTGGGGGCTGATCACCGCCGTTTACTGCACGATCCTTTCCTATAACATCTGGCTGATCTTTTTGATCGGAATCCCTCTGCAAGCCATCGTCGTCCTCGTCTCGATTTTGAAAAAAGAGCGTCACAAACTGAAAACAACGAAATGAACTATTTGTTTTTCGATTTGGAATTCGCCTCCTGCAAAGGCGGCTATCATAAGATTTGCGAATTCGGCTACGCGCTGACGGACGAAGCCTTTACTTTGATTGAGCGCGGCAATTTAATGATCGATCCTTTGATCGGGCGCGGCGAGTGGGACTTCTATGCGCTCCGCAAGATCATCAAACGGAAGATCTCGGACTTTACGTCCGAACCGCCTTTCGCCCGTCGTTACGAGACCATTCTCTCCCTTTTCGATCAATCGACCTACGCCTTCGGGCATTCGACGGTCGGCGACGTACAAGCGCTGAACCAAGAGTGCAAGCGGTTCTCTCTTCCCCCGCTCCGCTTCTCCTTTTTCGATCTCGCCGAGTTTTACAAAAAGCACACGCAAAGCAAGAATCAACGCGCCCTGACGGCGATCCTATCCGATCTCTCCGTTTCGGGTGACGAAAACGCCCACAACGCCGAAGCCGACGCCTACAACACGATGCTCGGAGTAAAAGAGATCCTGAAACGGGAAAGCGAAACGACCTTCCGGGAAGACCCCGTCGAAGCGTTCGAAGTCTTCCTTTCCAAATACGGGATCGCGCCGAGAAAAAGCGAAACGATCTCGCCCGAGCCGCACCGCAAAAGATCGCGCTCCGGATCGAGGAAAAGGCAAAACGAAAATAGAGAAACTGCGTCGAAAAGTAGCGCGGAATAACGCAAACGATCAAAAAAAAGGAAGCTCTCCGACTCGAAAGCTTCCTTTTTTCAATTTGGGAAACGATTGACTTATTTCGCCTTTTTCTTTTCGCGAGCGGGCGTCAGCGCGTACGCAAGCAGGTAGATCGCATAGGCGATCAAAATGATGCCGAACGCCAAGCTCATATACGCGCGGAAGGATCCGACGGTCAGGAACAAGACGCCGAGCGTAATCAAGAACGCACCGATCAAGAATTCGAGAACGAACAAGACCAAATTGCGGTTATTTCTCCAATAGCGAAGCAAAAAGGAATCCATAAAAACGCAAGCGCCGATCACGATAAAGACGATCGGGATCAAACCGAGGATCATCGTGGCGACGTGGCGCGTGATGATAAAAATTCCGAGCGCAATGATCGCGCTGCCGATCGCGACGCTTTTGGAAACGAGCGTTTTCTCCTTCAAAAACTCCGAAATGAGTGTGATCAATCCGAGAAGAAGGACGCTGATACCGAGAATGACGTCCAGCCATTTCGCGCCGAGTCGATCCATAAAGAGAAACAAAATGCCCGCGATCAAAAGAGTGATCGCGTTGATGATCGTTATCGTTTTCGTGGAAATAGTCTTTGCCATAATTACCTCCGAAAGAGAAACTTGACAGCGCCGCCGTCTTCGGGTATTATATAACAAAACACGCGGATTATCAACATTTCCATGCGATTATCTTTGCGAAGAGGAAAAAATGAAAGTACTTTTTGTCATAAATTCGATCTACACGAAAGGAAACGGGCTCGCAACTTCCGCCCGCCGAACGATCAAATACCTGAAAGACATCGGCGTGGACGTCCGCATTCTTTCCTCTAAAAATCCCGATCCGAACGGAGAGCAACCCGATTATCCTTTGAACGATTACACCTTGCCCCTTTTCGGATTCCTCGTCAAAAGACAGGGCTTTGCGTTTGCGGAGATCAATAAAGACGTCATAAACGAAGCGGTCGCTTGGGCGGATCTGATCCACTTGGAAGAGCCTTTCGACCTTGAAATCGCCGTTGCGGACGCCGCGGAAAAAGCGGGCGTACCGATGACCGCGACCTACCATTTGCACCCCGAGAATCTTTTCGCGACGGTGCACCTTCATAACGATCCCTTTTTGAACAGATTGACGATGCGTTTTTGGCGCAAAAAGGTTTTCAACCGTTGCGAGATCGTCCAATGCCCGACGGAGAACGTCCGAAAACGCCTCGCGAAATGGCGTTATCGCGCCGAACTCCGCGTCATATCCAACGGACTCGTGATCGAAGACACGCTTCCCTCTCTGCCCGAATCCGATCTCGTCCTGAGCGACGCGAAATATCGGATCATAACGATCGGGAGATATTCCGTGGAAAAGGATATGATCACCCTATTGAAAGCGATGCGCTATTCGAAAGTCGCTTCCGAAACCGAGCTGATCCTCGCGGGCAGAGGTCCGACCGAACACACCCTTCGAAAGTACGCGGACAAACTCTATAAAAAAGGCGTCTTGAAGTACCCCGTTCAATTCGGGTTCTTCGCCCTGCCCGATCTTCAAAAGCTCTCGCTCGCGTCCGACCTTTATATCCATTGCGCGATCATCGAAGTCGAAGGACTTTCCTGCCTCGAAGCGATCCGCGTAGGGCTCGTCCCGATCATCGCGAAAGGAAGCAAGACCGCGACCTCGCAATTCGCGCTCAGCGAAAAAAGCGTCTACACGGAAAAGAAGCCCAAAGAACTCGCCGCCAAGATCGATTACTGGCTGACCCACGAAAAAGAGCGAAAAGCGGAAGCCGAGCGATATAAAGAAACGGACGTTGCCTACGATATTCAAAAATCCATTTCCGAACTTAAAACCATGTTCGAGGACGCGATCAAGAACTACGCCTCCCGAAAACACAGGAAACACTGAAAAAAAGGTTGCCGAAGCAACCTTTTTTCTTTTTCGTTTTTTGACAGGAATCACAGGAGAAGCGTCTTATCTTCGCCCATACCGAGCATCCCGGTCAGGTCGTACTTGACGCCGTCCTCGTCGCGGACGTAGCCTTCAAGCTCGCCGAAGGTGATATAATAGTCGATATTGACGATACCCGCGTGAACGATCATCGGGTTGATGCCGTAGACCTTGAAGGTCAAATTGACCATATCGTGCTCGTCCTTGACTCTCCATTCCGCGTAATTTCTGAAATCTTTGGTTTCGGAAGTGCGGGTGAACTTGACGGGCGGGAGCAAACTGGATTTTCCTTCGAACCAAAGGATATTCTCGTTATAGTCGTCCTGATTGATGGATTGGTTGCGGGTCAAGTTGAAAGCGATGAATTTCTTTTCGCCGTCGATCTCGCATTTACCCATCGTCGTGACCCAATCGTAATGGGCGCGGCGGGGATAATATCCTCTGTGATCGTCCACGATCGCGACGGTCTCGTCGTCCGAGATCAGCTCTTCGCCGTTAATGACGAGCTTACCTTCCGCCTTGAAGAAATCTTTTTGGCTGTAAAGCGGGCGGGGACGCTTCGCGTCGAACGGGATGCTGACGACGCAGGGATCGGAGAGCCTCGTAAGCGTGAAATCGTATTCGATCGTCGCTTCGGAATAATTCTCTTTGATCGCGGCGACCGCGGTCTTATCCTCTCTGCCTTCGGTGATCAGGCATTTGCCCTTATGAGAGCCCGAAAGCTCGCATTTTCCGTCTTGGAAGTTATTGACGTACTTTACGAAGCTGACGTCCGTCCTTCCTTCCGCAACCGCTCCGTTCAAAAGATTCGGCGCGATGACCGTCTTTTTCGAGGGGAGGTTGGTATCCCAGCAGTAAACTTTCTTCGTGCGCTTATCCCAGAAAACGTTCATCGTCTTTCCGAAAATGCCCATATCGCAAACGACGGCGAGAAGGACGCCGTTTTTGAGATGCACTTCGGTGGCTTCCCAAAGAGTCAGTTTCAATTTATTGAAGCAGTTGGGAAGCGCGGTCGGTCCTTTGAGTTTGACGATGTCCATATCTTCGAACTCTTTGTCAAAGGTTCCGAAGACGCAAGACCCATCGGGGTTGACCATGCTTTTCGGGGTCGGGACCGCTCTGCGCTTTTGAGATATAAATTTACTGTATTCGCCCATAGTTTTCTCCTTTTTTATGGAATATGTAATCATTATATCACTTTTATCGGGCGATTTCAAGGGGGGATTTTCAGAAAAAAAACGCAAACGTTCGCCCTTTTCGAGCGAACGTCCGCGTCGGATTTCGAAAGAATAAAGTCGATCTTCCGCCGTTTACGCCAAAATGCGCTTCGCCTTTTTCGAAAGGATCAAAGCGAGAACGGGGATCGCGACGGAAAGGATCGCGAAGACGGCGGGCAAGATCGCCGTGGAGACGATCGAACAGTCGGGGTTTCCGCCGCAGTAGACCGCGAGGATGCGCGCGTCCTTCATCGACAGCGCGACGGAATAGCAAGCGATAAAGAGCGCGCTTTGCGCCGTCCCGAAGAGAATATCGAGGATATTGAAAGCGCCCTGCTTATTCGTGATCGAAGAAAAGATCGCGACGAGGATCCTTGCGATCGAGACGAACATCACGATAACGGAGAGGATCGAAAGCGTCTTGACGTAGGACTCCGCGTAATAATGGAAAGGAACCGCCATATCGCCGAACGCGGCGTCCGTCCCCGTGTAGTTCCCCGAAAGCCCGGCGGCTACGCAGTTGAACCCGCTGATCTTTACTTCGATGCCGACCTCCGTGTTATGGACCGCCGCCCAGTTGACGAGCATAAAGATCAAAAGCAGCGCCGCGAATAGCAAGGAAGCCAAGCTCAAAAAGCGAAGATTCTTCCAAGAGGATTCGAACTTCTTTTGCTTCTCTTCCTGCAAACGCTTCTCGATATAGTCTTTTTTCATCGTGCCTTTTTTTACGTTTTTGTTTTTTGCCATACTTCAACTCCTTTTATGAATAGAGACATTGACTGCAAGTGCAACCCGAGACGGGGCCGCAGGTGATGACGATCACCGAGACGATCCCGCCGATCAACAGAAGCAAGAGAACGGATAGAAAGGAAAAGAACAGAATATTCTTTTTCTTCTCGCGCGCCGCGATCCTCTTTTCTTCCTCGGTCGGTTCCGCCGAGTCTTCCGCCGTCGATTCAATTTCCTCTTTCAATTCTTCGTCTCTTTCTTCTTCCATAGCCCTCTCCTATTTTTCGACGTAATGCGCGAGTCCCGAGTAATCCTCGATCGGATCGATCGAAGAAGCGTCGAAGCTCAAAAAGACGACCGTTTCGACGGTGCTTTCGTCGACTTCTCCGTCCTTATACGCATAGATCTTGATCTCTGTTTTTTCCGAAGACGGGATCGTCCCTTTGATATGGACCCACGCCTTATCGTTCGAATTGTCGCTTTGGTTTTTCGGCGCGGGGATCTCGCCGTCGAAATTCAGAATGAACCCGATGACCGTGTCCTTTCCGCACTTACAGCCGAAGCCCGACGAGCATTGGCGAACGCCGCAGCGATAGGTCTTTCCGCCGACGTCGGTCAGATCGTAGGTAAAGCAATCGTACTCGACGCTCTTTCCGACGTACTGCTCGGGGTAATACTGCATATTCGTCATGACGAGAAAGAACGTCTTTTCGGTCAGAACGTACTCTTTATTCTCGGAACAACCGCCGAGAGCGCAAGCGAGAAGCGCGAAAAGCGCGAGGAACGCCGCGATCGCTTTTCTCATACTCTCTTCCCTCCTCTGAAAATTCCCACGATCCAAAAGACGACGAAGAGCGCGGCTTGCGCGACGACGATCGTGGGACCGACCGGAGTCCCGAGCATGATCGAGACGAGGAGTCCGACGAGCGCGGTGCCGACGGAGAGGATCGCCGAGCAAATCGTTACCGAAAGGAAACTTTTGAAAACGCGCATTGCCGAGAGCGCGGGGAAAATGATCAAAGCGGAGATCAGCAAAGAGCCGACGAGGTTCATCGCAAGGACGATGACGACCGCGATGACGACCGCGATGATCAGATTGTAAATGTCGGTGCGGATCCCCGTGGCTTTCGCGAAATTTTCGTCGAAAGTGACGGCGAAGATCCTGTTATAAAACAGAGCGAAGACCGTCACGGTGACGACGGAAAGCCCGACCGAGATCCATACTTCCGTTTCCGTCAAAGTCAAAACGGACGTCGATCCGAATAAAGTCCCGCAGACGTCCGCCGAGACGTTGGACGAGGTCGGGAAAAGGTTCATCAGGAGATAACCGAACGCGAGCGCGAAGACCGAGATCAACGCGACGGACGCGTCTCCTTTCATCTTCGCGTTTTGCCCCGTGCGAAGAAGCAGGATCGCGCAAACGATCGTCACCGGCATAACGATAAACATCTCGTTCGTCAGCCCGACGATCGCCGCGACCGACATCGCGCCGAACGCGACGTGAGAAAGACCGTCGCCGATGAAGGAGAAGCGTTTCAGGACGAGGGTCACGCCGAGGAGCGAAGAGCATAAAGCGATCAGCACGCCGACGACGAGGGCGTATTGTACAAAGGGAAATTGAAGGTACTGACCGAGTTTTTCAAAGGCTTCCGTCATTTCTATTCCTCCTTCCCAGTAAAGAGTTTCCCTTCCGCGGTCGCGAGGTACTCCTTCACACTTCCGAAAAAGACGTGCGCGCCGATATGCAAGATCTTATTGGCGTACTTGACCGCGGCGGAAACGTCGTGAGAGATCATAATGATCGTGACGCCCTCTCGATTCAAGGAGCGGATCAGCTCGTACATTTCGAGGGTGACTTTGGGATCGAGCCCCGTTACGGGCTCGTCGAGTAAAATGATTTTGCGGGTCGCGCAAAGAGCGCGCGCAAGAAGCACGCGCTGTTGCTGACCGCCGGACAGCTCGCGGTACGAACGATTTTTCAGCTCGGTAAGACCCATCCTTACGATATTCGTCCAAGCGAGAGCCCTATCCGTCCATGTGTAAAACGGATGGAATTTCTCACCGGACAGCGTCCCCGACAGGACGACTTCCAAAACCGAAGCCGGGAAATCGCGCTGGACGAGGGTCTGCTGCGGGAGATATCCTACGTCCCACCTCTTCAACCCGTCGCCGCGCTCGATCTTGCCGCCGAGCGGCTTAATGAGCCCGAGGATGGTCTTCATCAACGTCGATTTGCCCGATCCGTTTTCGCCGACGATCGCGAGATAATCGCCCTCTTCCACCGAAAAGGACAATCCTTTGACGATCGCGCCGTTCTCATAACCGAGCGTAACGTTTTCGCACCGTAACTGTTCCATAGTTCTCCTTTACGCGGCGAGCGCGGTTTTCAAAACTTCGAGATTGCTTTCCATAACGGAAAGGTAATTTCTGCCGCTCGCATATTCTTTCTTATTGGCGGATTGCAAAGAATCCAAGACCATAATGCTTTGATTTTTCGCGGTGGACGCATTCTTGATTCCCTCCGCAATCTCGTTCTTCGAGTTTTCGATCTTCAAAATGACTTTGAGAGAGAGCTCGTCCGCTTTCGACGCGAGGAAACGAATGGTCTCGAAGCTCGCGTTGGATTCCGCTGAGCAACCGACGAACGCCGCGTAATACTTCAAGCCGTAATCCTCCACGAGATAGCGGAACGGAAAGCGATCTCCGAAAAGAAGGGTGTCGCGCGGGGAAGCTTGGATTGCCGCGGCATAGCTTTGATCCAAAGCGTGCAACGATGCGATATAGTTTTTCGCGTTTGCGGAATAGGTCTCTTTATTCTCCTCGTCCGCTTTCATAATCGCGTTTGCGATCGCCTGCGTAAAGATCTCGGCGTTTTTAAGCGACAGCCAGACGTGCTCGTCAAGCTCGCCCTCTTCCTCTTCGTGGTCGTGGTCGTGATCTTGATCCTCATCTTCGTGATCGTGATCCTCGTCCTCATGGTCGCGATCGTGGTCCTCGTCTTCGTCTTCGTGATCGTGATCATGATCGTGGTCGTGTTGCATGCCCTCTACGATCTCTTCCACGAGCGCTTTGTCTCCGAGGATCGAGATAAGATCCAAGGCGGCCATGTTCTTATTCTTGACGCTGCGAAGCGCGTCCTCGACCCACTCGTCCGACTCGCCGCCGACGTAGACGAAGACGTCTGCCTCCGCGATCGCCGCGAGATCGGCGACCGTCGGCTGATACGAGTGCAGATCCGCGCCGCTGTCTTGCAGCAAGGTCACGGAAAAATCGTCTTTCTTATCGCCGATCACATTCATCGCCCAGTCGTAAACGGGGAAGATCGTGCAGACGACCTTGATCTTTCCGTCGTCCTTTTTCGAGCAAGCGGAAAGAGGCGCCAAGCTCAGCGCCGCAAAAAGTAATATGCATATTAAACAAATAATTTTCTTTTTCATAATAAACCTCCGATTAAAAATTTTTGATAACGAGCCGAAAAAAGCGGCTCAATCGGAGAGTTTGATCTTCAAAGAAACGGGAGTGATCGCGAAGAAAGTTTCCCGCGACTCCGCGACGGTTCTCTTCTCGCTTTTATAAAAGATCGCATACGCGACGAAAAGGATCAGTCCGGCGAGCGCGAACGAAGAAAGAACGAAAAGGATCGCGCAGATCGGGCAGTCTTCGCCTTCGCAATCGTGATGCGCGCTTTCCGCGCTCTCATAGGCGAAGGAAAAGACGAGCAACAAAACGAGAATCAAAAGAACGACGCGAAAACTCTTTTTCATTTTGCCCGCTCCTTACACTCTTTGCAAACGCCGAACAGCAGGCAGTCTCCCTTGTTCAGAAAAAACCCGTCCGCTCTTTTCAACGCTTTTTCGAAACTCGAAGCGGCTTCCGCGGAGACATGATCCGTCCGCCCGCAACGGACGCAGGAGATATGGATCTTTCCCTCGCATTTCCCGCTCGCGACGTAACGATAGGAAACCGCGCGATCGGAGTTTTGAACGCGCACGATTTTTCCTTCCTTTTCGAGAAGCGCCAAATTGCGATAGACCGCGCTTTTGCTGACGGAAAAAGAAAGCGCGGAAGCGATCTCCGCCGCCGTCAGACTCTCGTCGAGCCTTCTCTCGAAATATTCGATCATTCGTTTTCTTTGTTCCGTTGCGTAATTCATAGCTTCAATTTGCGACTCATTCGCAAATTCATTATAAAACCAGAAATCCGAAAAGTCAAAGATTTTTCGAATTTTCTCCCGCGTTTTTATCCGCGCGCGTTTTGATCGCGCGATTCGGGCGAACACTTATTGAAAGGACCGCATTGACGAAACGCCGCGGCGCGCGATATAATAAAAATAGACCTCGCGAAAAAGGAGAAAAAAACGTGAACTATTTGCAAGATATTTTTCTTACGGAAGAAGAAAAACTGCTGTTTTCCCCCGTCAAATCAAAAGTGCCTCTGTTTTGGGCTTGGTTTTTGGGGATCCTGTTTTGCTGGGCGCTCTTCGTCCCCCTGGTCCTCGCGATCCGCTATCATATCCTTTTCAAAAACACGGAGTACGCGATCACCGAAAAACGTCTTTTGAAAAAGGAAGGCTGGCTCAAAGTCACTTGCGCGCAGATCAAGGTCGAAGAGATCGACAGCGTTTCGATGAGCAAGAGCTTTTGGAGCGCGATCAATAAATACGGAAAAGTCTTTATCCAAAGCACGGACGGCGAAAAACTCGTCTTCAAAAACGTAAAAGAACCCGAAAAGGTCTTAAAAGCGATCAACACCGCCGCACCGATCGATCTTTGATCCGACAATCATCCTATGAAAAACGGCTGTCCGGAAAAACCCCGGCAGCCGTTTTTTCGTCCGCGGTTTTATTATCTCTCGCCGCCGACCTTCCCTCCTTTGATGAACTCGTTCAAAAGAGAGGTCTTCGGGATGGTCATATCCGGGATATTCGAGACCTCTTTCAAGACCTCGCGGATATTGTCCGTCCAGTTGTTCGGGCATTCGTCCAAGGAATCGCCGAGGCAACGCTTATAGACCAAAAGCTCGTAATCGTAGACACTGTCCACGGTGTAACTCGCTTTATAGACGAACGGATAGATCGTCGTCCGTTCCGCGCGCAGGACTTCGCTCCATTGACGCAACGTGTCCTCCAAAGAATAGCCGCGCGAATAATAGTCGCGCAGAATGCGGCGAAGCAAGCGGAGCTCGACGGGGGCGATATGTCTGCCGCTCGGAAGCAGAAAATCACGGCGCGGCGTAATATAGATCCCGATCACGGAATCGTCGTCGATTCGGTATTTTCCGAGGATGGCGGGATTCAGCGAATGGATCCCCTCGACGATCGTTACGTCCTGCGGCTCGGGTCGAAGCTCGCGCGTCTCTCCCGCGCGTTTGCCCGAGACGAAATCGAACGCGGGGATGACGACGGGGTGACCTTCGAGGATCTGTTCGAGCGTGTAGGTCAAAAGACCGACGTCCATCGCGGAGATCGAATCGAGGTCCCGAAGCCCCGAAGGCAGATACGGGATCTTGTCGCGATCGATGAAAAAATCGTCCGTCGATATGCGATGGACTTTGATCCCTCGAAATTCCAATCGGCTCGCGAGAAGATTCGAAAAAGTCGTCTTCCCGCTGGCGGAAGGCCCCGCGATCATAATCATTTTCGCAGAGCGTTTCCGATAGATCTTATCCGCGATCTCGATGACTTGCGAATCGAAATTGAACTCGCTGTTATAAATCAAAGACGCAAGATTCGACTTCGCGATCTTTTCCATTTCCGACCAAACGATCATAATTCTCACCTCGTTATTCAGTATACCACGGATCCCGCCGTAACGCAAGACGGGCTTTTTATCCTATTCCGCGGAATTCGGCGGCGTTCCTTTTCGCTTCGTTGACAGAACGGGGATCGACGGTTATAATGATCCCATAGGAGTTATTATGGAACACGAGCAATTATCTTATATCTTTTCCAAGATCGACCACACGCTTTTGTCTACGACCGCCACGCTCGACGATCTCAGGATCCTCTGCGCCGAAGCGGAAGAAGCGGGCGCGGCGAGCGTCTGCGTCCCGCCCTGCTATATCGAAGACGCGAAAAACCTCTTAAAGAAAGTCAAGATCTGCACCGTAATCGGTTTCCCGAACGGCTATAACACGACCGCGTCGAAAGTCTTCGAAGCGAAAGACGCGATTTCGCGCGGCGCGGACGAAGTGGATATGGTCATAAACGTAAACCAAGTCAAAAACAAAAACTTCGCTTTCGTCGAAGAAGAGATCGCCGCCGTCCGAAAGGCGTCCGAAGGGAAGATCCTCAAAGTCATCGTCGAGACCTGCCTTTTGACGGAAGAAGAAAAGATCGCCCTTTGCGGCGCGGTCACGCGGGCGGGCGCGGACTATATCAAGACCAGCACGGGGTTTTCCAAAGCGGGCGCGACGATCGAAGACGTTCGCCTGTTCAAAAAACATATCGGAGAAAACGTTAAAATCAAAGCCGCCGGCGGCATCCGTTCGGCGGAGGACGCCCTCGCCTATCTTTCGGCGGGCGCGGATCGGATCGGCGCAAGCGCCGTCATCAAAAACTGCCTGAAAAAATGAAACTTGTCGTGCAAAGAGTAAAAAGCGCCCGACTTTCGGTCGACGGCGAAGAGATCAGCAAAATCGGAAAAGGGCTCGCGGTGTACGTCGGCGTCGGCGTCGGCGACGAAGCGCGCGAAGCGGAAAAACTCGCGGAGAAAGTCGCGAAGCTCCGCATTTTCGAGGACGAAAACGGGAAAATGAATCTTTCCGTCGCGGACGTCGGAGGCGAGATCCTTTCGATCTCCCAATTCACCCTTTACGCAGACGTTTCTCACGGCAACCGCCCGGGCTTTACCCTTGCGGAGCGCCCCGAGAGAGCGAACGAGATCTACGAGCTTTTCTCCGCGAAACTTTCTTCGCTCGGCATCCCCACGAAAAAAGGCGTGTTCGGCGCGGATATGAAGATCGAGCAATTGAACGACGGCCCCGTCACGATTATTTACGACGGGATCTGATCCAACGCCTCTCTTCTTTCGCAAACGAAAAAGGGTTCGGAATCATCCGAACCCTTTCTTTTTCGATTTTTTATTATTTCAGCATCGAATCGAGCTCCGCTTCGATCGCCGCGCGATCCATATCCTTTCCGATGAAAACGAGTTTGATCATCTTATCGCCGAAGGTCTCGTCCCACTCGGCGGCGACTTCGGGAGCCATCAAGAGGATCTCCTGCTGCTCGGCTTTGGAGAGCGAGGCGACCCACGGCCCCGCGTTCACGAGGCTCTTTTGGCTGCCCGCCTGCTCGAACATATACATATTTTGGCTGTCGCGCGAGATCCAGACGACGCCCTTCGAGCGAATGATCGTCTTCGGATAGGCGTTATTCGCCCAGTCGATGAATTTCTTCGTGTCGAATTTGGCTCTGCGCTTATAGACGAACGTCGAAATATTGTATTCGAGGACTTCGCCTTCGGGCTCTTCCTCTTCTTCAATCTCTTCGAGTCCTTTGATCCAAGCGGCGGAGCGGGAAGCGACGTCGAAATCGAAGGCGTTCGTTCCGAGGATCTTATCGAGAGGAACTTCGCCTTTGACCGCTTCGATCAGCTCGGCTTCGGGTTGGAGCGCGCGGATCACGGCTTCGACCTCTTTCAGCTGCTCCGCCGAGACGAGGTCGGTCTTGTTGATAATGATCTTATTGCAGAATTCGACTTGCTGGATGATGAGGTTTTCGATGTCGTCGTCCTCAATGTCCTCTTTCATAAGGCTCTTGCCGCCCGCGAACTCTTCGGCGAGGCGCGCCGCGTCCACGACGGAGACGACGTTATCGAGTTTGACCGTCATATCGCAGCGTTTGGTGTTCTCAGCGATGTATTCGATGGTCTGGACAATCGGCACGGGCTCGCAGATCCCGCTCGCTTCGATCAGAATATAATCGAATTTGCCCGAGAGGACGAGCTCACCGATCTGCTTGATGAGGTCTTCTTTCAAGGTGCAGCAGATACAGCCGTTTTGAAGCGGGACGAGGCTGCTGTCTTTCTCTTGGACGACGCCGCCCGCGGCGAGTAAGCTCGCGTCGATATTGACTTCGCCGATGTCGTTTACGATGACGGCGACGTGATAGCCTTTTTGGTTATTCAAAACGTGATTCAAAAGCGTGGTCTTTCCCGCGCCGAGGTAACCGGTCAATAAAGTAATAGGAACGATTTTTTGTTGCATTTTTTCGTATCTCCTTTTCTTTTTTTCGCTATCATTATAGCGCAAATCTTCCGCAAAGTAAAACGAAGTGACGCAGGAAATCCGCTACTCGTCCGCCCTTAGGCTTTCGCCGCTCTCGCCGACGGCTTCCCTCTTCTTTCGGACGGCTTGATAGACGAAGACGATCATAACGGCGTCGATCGCGAAATTGATGATCCAACTGATCGGATAGGAAAGCCATAAAAGAAACATCGTCCGATGAATCCGAAACGCCGTAAAGACCCACACGATGCGGTAGACGCAGATCGAAAGAAAGGACGCGACGGTCGGCAGAACGGAATAATTCATTCCGCGCATACAGCCGACGAGGACTTCGACGACGCCGCAGACGAAGTAAAACGGCAGAATCACCATCATCCTGCGCCCCGCGATCGCGATGACTTCCTCTTCGGACGTGTAAAGAGAAGCGAGGTTATGGCGAAGAAGCATAAACAGCGCGCCGACCAAAATGCCGAGGATCGCTTCGATCATAATGCAATTCCACATGACCTTTTTGATGCGTTGATACTTACCCGCGCCGAAGTTCTGCCCCGAGAAAGTCGAAGCCGTTCCCGAGACGGCGTTCATCGAAGTGTAGATAAACGCTTCGATCGAGACGCCCGTCGCATTCCCCGCGATCTCGGCGGCGGAAAAACCGTTCATCGCGGATTGGATGATGACGTTCGCGATCGAGAAAAAAGAAGACAAAACGCCGGACGGAAGACCGACCCGAAGGATGAGCCCAAGCTCCTCTTTATGGATCCGAAGTTTTTTGAGGACGAGGCGAAGCTCGCCCGTCTCCTTCATCAAGGTCAGGACGACGAGCACGGCGGAGACGTACTGCGAGATCACCGTCGCGAGCGCGACGCCCGAGACGTCCATCTTCGCGAAGATCACGAAGATCATATTCAAGCCGACGTTGATAAATCCCGCGATCGTCAGATAGAGGAGCGGGCGGCGCGTGTCCCCTTTTGCGCGAAGAAGCGCCGCGCCGAAGTTATAGACGATATTCGCGGGAGAACCGAAGAAATAGATGAAAAGATAGGTGTGCGCCTTGTCGATGACGTCGGGATTCGCCTGCATCCAAATAAGAAACTGCCGCGCGCCGAAGACGCCGACCAGCATGATCCCGACGCCGATAAAAAGGGAAAGCAACATCGAAGTATGAACGGTGCGTTCGGCTTTTTCCTTGTTACCCTCCCCGATCGCCTGCGCCATAACGACGTTTACGCCGAGCGAGACGCCGATCGCGACGTTTACGAACAGATTGATCAGGGAGTTATTCGAACTGACCGCGGCGAGCGAGACGACTTTGGTCGCCGAAAAATTCCCGATGACGATGAGGTCGACCGCGTTGAAAAGGAGCTGCAAAACGCCCGAAAGCGCGAGCGGAACGGAAAAAGCGAGGAGCTTCGGAAGAAGCCGCCCGACCGTCATATCCATTCCCTTTTTCGAAAACGCGAGTTTCATAACGGAAACATTGTAATTCCTTTCGAACCCCCTGTCAAATACGGAGCGGAAAATCTTGATTTTTTCCTCTCGCAATGCTACTATGGAAAGGAAGTGAGGAAAGTAAAATGTACGTCGTGAAACTCAAAAAAGGAAAAGAAAAAAAGGCGGAAAACCATCCTTGGATCTATGCGAACGAGGTGCAAAGCGTCTCGGGGAAAGGCGACCAAGGCTCGGTCTGCGAAGTCGTCTCGGACGGCGGAAAAAGCATCGGATTCGGGTTCATCTGCCATGCGTCCAAGATCCTCGTTCGCTTTTTATCGAAAGAATTCGTCGAGCCGAACGAAGACTTTTTCCGCGTGCGCATAGAAAAAGCGAAAGCGGAGCGCGAAGCCCTCGGGTTTTCGGATAACTACCGCGCGGTCTTTTCGGAGAACGACGGCTTACCGGGGCTTATCGTGGATAAGTACGCGGATCACCTTTCCGTCCAATTCCTCTCCCTCGGAATGGAAAAGAACAAAGAAACGATCGTCAAAGTCCTGCGAGAGGTTTTCTCCCCCGCCTGCATATACGAGCGAAGCGATTCCCCCGTCCGCGAAAAGGAAGGACTCTGCCAAACGAAAGGCGTCCTCTACGGCGCGCTCGATCCCGAGCTGACGATCACCGAGAACGGACTGAAACTCAAAATCGATCTCGAAAACGGGCAAAAGACCGGTTACTTTTTGGATCAAAAACAAAACCGCGCGGCGATCCGCGCCTACGCAAAAGGAAGGCGCGTCCTCGATCTCTTCACCAATCAAGGCGGCTTCGCCCTGAACGCGGCGAGCGCAGGCGCGAAGGAAGTCCTCGCCGCGGACGTCAGCGAGACGGCGCTCGAAAAAGTCGAAGAGAACGCCGCTTTGAACGGCTTTACAAACGTAAAACCCATCAAAGCGGACGTCTTCGAACTTTTGCGCGAATATAAAAAACAAGGCGAAAAATTCGACCTCATCATCTTGGACCCACCCGCCTTTACCAAGACGACGGACACCGTCCAAGCGGGCTACAAAGGCTATCTCGACGTCAATTCCCTCGCCTTAAAACTCTTGTCGGACGGAGGCGTCCTCTTTACTTGCAGTTGCAGTCAGCACCTGACCCTTCCCCTCTTCCTTAAAATGGCGGAAGAAGCGGCGACCCGTGCGGGCGTCAAAGTCAAACTCGCGGAGATTCGGACGCAGTCGCCCGATCACGCGTCCGTCCTCGGTCTGGACGAAGCCTTGTATCTCAAAGCCGCCGCGCTGATCAAGTGCCGCTGATTCGGCGCGCAACGCATCTCGAATCCATAAAACAGCCCGCTCGGAATTATACCGAGCGGGCTGTTTTATCTTACTCAAAAGAACGCGGCGTATCGCCCGATCCATTTCGCATATTCAATATAAATGCACTTAGCCTTAATTCACTCAATCTACTTTAATCCGAAACTCTTTCGCTTCCGTTTTTTTCATTTTGATAACGAAAATCATTTGTTGCGGACTCGTTGTGTCGTAAACAAATTTTTTTCTCTGATATCGCAACTCGACGTAAACCACGTTGTTTTCCTTTTTTGTTTTTCGGACTTTGCATTGCCGAGGACTGATCGACATAAAAACATATATGATAAGCATCTCGTTTTTGTAATCAATCTTTTCCGAAAAACGCGAGAAGACACCTTTCGCGTCTTTCTCGCTGTTTATAACGCGAACAATCTCTTTGGGGCGCTCAATCCCTTCCTTATCGTAATACCGAATGACTCCGTTCTCATCATATTGTCCGTAACCGACCTTGTTATTTTCCGCAAATGATTCTTCGACTTCGTAACCGCCGTCCAAAAGGACCGCGAAATACCTGTTTTCATACGCGGATACGCCCATCAGACTTAAAAGCGCACAAATCACAATAAGCAATAAAATACAAATAATCTTTTTTCCCATACGCCCTCCTTTCGTTCGATTTTATGCCTGCGCGTTTCGCGGTTACTCTATATTATCAAAATCTTTACAGAAATGTCAATATGGTTTTTACAGAGAAAAAGCCCGCTCGGCAGTTTTGCAAAGCGGGCTTCTTAACGTTTAAGGGTCGAAATTCTCAGTTCAACGTGAATTCCATAATGACCGGGCAATGGTCGGAATAGGTGAACTGCGTGTAATAGTTTTGAACGGAATTACAAGTAACGTTCGCCGAGACGAGGAAGCCGTCCACGATGATCGTGAAGTTGCCCTCTTCATAGGGAACGTCGCAGTTGCGGCAGGTCGGTTTCAACTGCTCGCCCGCATAGTCGGTGCAACGGCTCAACCCCGCGTAACGGCTCAGGATATCCGCGGGGAACGGTTGCGCCCACCCGAAGGAAGCCGCCTCGCCGCCGTTCAGATCCTGCGTCGAAGTTCCCGTAAAATCGTGGTTGAAGTCGCCGCCGCAGACGCAGTAATTGCCATTGTCATACTCGCCTTTCATATCTTCGAAAAGCATCGTCATTTGCCCAGTGCGGATCTCGTCGCTGCCGCCGTACGCCGAAAGGTGGACGTTATAGAGGACGAGCTCTTTGCCTCCCGCGACGCGAACGCGGCTCTTGGAATAGCAGCGGTCGAGATCGACGAACTTGGAGATCCCTTTCGAGATCGGAAGCGAACGGCGAACGCCCGCGGTGATCGTGTAACGCGAAAGGGTCATAATCTCGCTGTTCGCGATGCCGTGCGGCTTAATGATCGGATACATCAAGAACGAAGAATGGAAGTTGACCGCTTCGGTAAAGCTATAATTTTTGAAGTACTCTTCGATAATCTTGCTTTGATCCACGTGGTAGCTCCTCGTCGAATCGAAGTCCACTTCTTGGAAAAGGATGAAGTCCGGATTGAATCCGTTCGCCGTGTCGCATCCGGCTTTGATATTGTTCTTCGCGGCGTCCTTGGAGCGCGCCCAAGACTCTTTGCCGCCGTCCATAAAGAAAGTGTAATCCTGCTCGTACGCGCCGAAACCGAGATTCTGCGTAACGACGGTGTAGCTCGTCCCCGTTTGGACTTCCGCGTTCGCCGCCGTTCCCGAGGGAGTCAGCGCGAGATTATCCGCGATGCGGGAATAGTCGATCAAAAGATAGGCGAAATAGCCGACCGCAATGATAACGACGACTAAGACGAGGACCAAGATGAACTTAATGATCCTGCCGAGAACGGTTTTTCTTTTTTTTCTTTTTTCTTTTGCCATAGTTTCCTCCTATCGGATCTTGATTTTGTCGAGCGTTTCGCCGACCTTCGCGTTTATATAAAGCGCGCCGGAAACGCGCCTCTCGCCTTCGCCGAGATTGATGACCGCAACCTTATCGCCCCTGAAAAAGTCGATAAACGAACTCGCGGGATAGACGGAGAGCGAAGTCCCCGCGATCAAAAGAACGTCCGCATTCGCTATCGCGCGGATCGCTCCGCGAACGGTCGCGTCGTCCAATCCTTCTCCGTATAAAACGACGTCGGGTTTGACGACCCCGCCGCATTCGCATTTCGGGACGCCTTTCGAAGCTTTGATGAAATCCACGCCGTAAAATTTTCCGCAACGCGTGCAATAATTGCGAAGCACGGACCCGTGCAGTTCGTAGACCTTCTTATTCCCCGCGGCGTAGTGAAGCCCGTCGATATTCTGCGTGACGACCGCTTCGAGCTTCCCCGCTTCTTCGAGGCGCGCGAGAAAGGTATGCGCCGCGTTCGGCTTCGCTTCGTACGAGATCATTTTATCGCGGTAAAACTCGAAAAAATCTTCCGTACGCTCTTCGAAACAATCGTGCGAAAGCATATATTCGGGCGGAAACTTGTATTTTTGATTATAAAGCCCGTCCTTGGAGCGGAAATCGGGGATCCCGCTTTCGGTGCTGACGCCCGCGCCGCCGAAAAAGACGATGCGTTTGCCACCGTCGATCATTTCCTGCAATTTTTCGATCGCGTTTTCGTTCATATATTTACTATATCATTAAACGAATCGTTTTTCAAGAGGGGATTTTTCGTCGCGCGCCGATCGGCGGGCGCAAGCCGCGACGGAACTCGGAAAAGCGCGATCGACAGACGAAAAAACGGCGAATTATTTCGCCGTTTCTTTCGTTATCTTTATTATCTGCGGATCGCCCGATCAAAACTTCACTTTCGCATAGATCGGGAAGTGATCGCTCGGATAGACGCCGTCGTAGATCTTATCCACCTTTCCGACGGAAAGAACCGTCGCGCTGTCGGACAGATAAATATAATCGAGCCACTCGCCTTCTTTCAAACCGTAACCTTGATAGGTGATCCCGTAATTCGACATTCCGGGGAACGTCGTGCTGTCCTTCAAAAAGGCTTCCAACGCGGCGAGGGAATCGCTTCCGTCTTCCGTGGTCTTATCCGAATTCAGATCGCCGAGGACGACGACTTTATCCGCGTCGGACGCTTGGGCGTGCGCAGCGAGGACCTTGATCTCTTCTTTGCGCGCGTCGAGCGGCGTCCAATCGGGGTGCGCGTTATAGACGGCGATCACAAGCCCCGTTGCGTTCTCTTTGAGTTTCGCGAAAGTGGCGATGCGATATTGAATCGACCCCTCTCTCTTGCTCATCACGTTCGGCGTGTCGGTCAGCCAAAAGATCCCGCCGTCGACGAGGGTAAAGCGAGACGCGTTATAGAAGATCGGGCAAGCCTCGCTCTTCGCGCCTTTTTTATCGCGATATCCGATGACGCTTTCATACCCTTCCAAACGATCTTTCAAAAACTCGTATTGCTCGGGTTGCGCTTCCTGAACGCCGAGGATATCCGGGGAAACCTCGGCGATATTCTTCAAATAGAATTCGGCGCGCTTCCACCAGCGGTGATTGCCGAGATCTTCTTTTTTGAACACGATGAAAGGTTCTTTCCTGCGAATATTCGCGCTCATAAAGACGATCGAGCCGTCCGACGGACGTTCGGGCGCTTTGACGGTCTCCGCGATCGACTTATAGGAATAATACCCCGTCGCGCCGAGCGCCGCCATGCAGCCTACGATACAAACGATCAAAACGCATAAAACGATGATAATAGCGGTTTTCACGATAAAATCCTCCAAACGATTCCATTATACCCCTCTCCCCGCTTTCTGTCAACAGGCACCGATCGAGCGCGGCGCGGAGAGAAAATCGGAGAATTATTTGCCGAGGATGATCGTGCTTGCGCTGTCGTCTCCGACGTAGGTTTCGGGCAAGATTCCGTTCCAAGCCGTCGTGTAATAATACTTGATCAAATTCGCGCTTCCGACGGCGAGTTCTTCCGCCGTGACTTTCGTGCCGTCCGGTTTATAGAGTTCGTTGATCCCCGAAGTCTCGTTCGTAACGACCGTCCAACCGTTGATACTCGCAAGCCTTTGCATCGCGATCGACGCTTCTTTCTTTCCCTGATACTCGGCGCTGTCCGCCCCGATCTGCGCGACTTCCATATCCGCCTGCGCTTGGATCTGCGCGACTTCCGCGTCCGCCGTAGCTTTGATCTTCGCGCGCTCCGCCTGTTGCTGCTCCTCGATCGTCTTCTGCTCTTGCTCGGTGACGGCTTTCAGCTTATTCTGGACCGCGACTTGCTTTTCTTCGACGGCGTTCGTAAAGTTGCTCGCGAAATCGAGGTCTTCGATCGAAGTCCCGACGAGTTCGATATTATAGGGGACGAGCGCGGCGCGAAGCGCGACCTCGATCTCGCCCGCGAGCTGATCGCGGTTTCCGACGAGGGTCTCCGCCGTGTACTGCGCGACGACGGTTTTGACCGACTTCGCGACGTTCGGCGAGATGACGTTTTCATAGTAGTCTTTGCCGATCGTCTTATAGATCGTCTGCGCGTTCTGCTTGGAGATCTGATAGTTCAAAGTGTATCTGCACTTGACCTCTTGGATGTCCGACGAGAAGCATTCCATATCCACCGTGCGCTTTTGAATGCGGTTATCCATTTCCACGACCGTGATCCAAGGCGCTTTGCCGTGCAAACCGCTGTCCAGCGTGTATTCCTGAACCTGACCGAACTTCGTCGCGACGCCGGTATGCCCCGTGCTGACCGTGGTCGTGCAAGCCACGACGATGAGGATCGCGAAAAGGACGACGCCCACGCCGTACGCGATCGGTGCAAACTTACGATAGGGATAGACGTGATCGGCTCCGGAGCCGCTCGCTCTGACCACTCTTTTGGTAGAGAAGATCATCATCGTTCCGACCGCGCCGCCCACGATCAAAAAAATCAAACCGAAAATAAATGCAACCATAGTAACCTCCGAATGCTTTCTCCGTGTTTCGAGAAAGCGCATACGTTGGAATCATTATAATCGACCGTTTCCCGACCTGTCAACTTTAACGAACAAATCGCAAGGGCGCTCCGAATTCCCTTCCTTCGCTGTCTTTAAGAAAAAATTTTTGAACACAAAAAAAACGCACAGGCACATACCGATTCGAACGAAACCGCTCGGCTTTGAAACCGAAAACAGAGCAGATTCGCGTTTGTTCGATCCTGTCTCCCGTGTAAGAGCGTGTGCAAAGACGCAGCGCAACGAAAAAGAGCCGCAGAGCGTACGGATTCGTACGTAACTGCGACTCTTTGCGTCGAAATGTATGCGCCGCTATACGCGCTCTTATTTGAAATAGCGAGCGAGCAATCCAGCAAACGCCTTGCCGTGACGGGCTTCGTCGCGAGCCATCTCGTGGACGGTGTCGTGGATGGCGTCGAGGTTTTCCTCTTTCGCCCTCTTCGCAAGCTCGAACTTGCCTTTGGTGGCGCCGTTCTCCGCGTCCACGCGCATTTGAAGGTTCTTTTTCGTGCTATCGGTCAGGACTTCGCCGAGAAGCTCCGCGAACTTAGCCGCGTGCTCCGCTTCCTCCCAAGCCGCCTTCTCCCAGTAAGCGCCGATCTCGGGATAGCCCTCACGGTAGGCGACGCGAGCCATCGCGAGATACATACCGACCTCGCTGCACTCGCCTTCGAAGTTGGACTTCAAGCCGTCGTAAATATCCTTCGGGCAACCCTTCGCAACGCCGAGGACGTGCTCCGCCGCCCAAGTCATCGCCTCGCCTTCCTGTTTGTTAAACTTACTGCCCGGGACTTTGCAAACGGGGCAGAATTCGGGAGCTGTATCCCCTTCGTGAACGTAACCGCATACGGGACAAATCCATTTAGCCATTGTTATCTCTCCTTATCGTAAATTATTCGACGGAAAAAGAGAATATCCTCTCGGTCGAACTTAACAATTATTATATCACTTTTCGGATGGTATTGCAAGATGCAACTTTATAGAACGATCGCGTTTTTCTCAAAACTTGATCTTTGCGAAAATCGGGAAATGGTCGCTCGGATAGACGCCGTCATAGACTTTATCCACCTTTCCGACGGAAAGGACGTTCGCGTCTGCGGGCAAATAAATATAATCGAGCGGGAGACGCTCGGAACCGCCGTAATCGTTAAAGGTGTCGCCGTAAGAAACGCCGCCGTTAAAATCCTTGCTGTCCTTCAAAATGTCTTCCAAACTCGAAAGAGCGGCGTCGCCGTTTTCCGTCCCTTTGACCGAATTCAAATCGCCGAGAACGATCGCTTTTCCGCCTTTTTCTTTGACCTTCTTCGCGATGACCTCGATCTGCTTGACGCGGGCTTCCGCGCAATCCCAATCCGGGTGGGTGTTATAGACGGAGAAAACCGTCCCGTCCTTATCTTTCAAGACGACGAAGGTGCAAATGCGATAATGCGCGCTCCCCCAACTCTTGCTCATCTTCGCGGGAGTTTCGGAAAGCCAAAACGTCCCGGATTCCAAAAGCGAGAAACGCTTCGCGTTATAAAAGATCGGGCAACTCTCCGACGCGCCCTTGCGCTTGTCCCGATAGGTGACGACGGAGCGGTATCCGCGCAAATGATCCGAGAGGAATTCATACTGCTTCGGCTGGACTTCTTGACAGCCGAGGATATCGGGCTTTACGGATTTGACGTTTTCGAGAAAGTACTTCGCCCTCTTCCACCAGCGATGGGAGCCGGTGTCCGCCTTGTCGCCGGAAAAGAGTTTTTCCTGCCTGCGGATATTCGCGGACATCAAAGTGATCGGAGCGCCCTCGACGTAGGCGGGAGCTTTCGCTTCCGCTTGGATCCTTTTATAAGAGAAATAACCCATAAACTGCAAAGGAGAAAGGATCGCCGCCGCAATAACGAGCAACGCGAGCAAAACGTAGCTGATAATATAAGTCACAAGTTTCGTCAATTTTCATTCCCTCTAAGTGGATATTATAAATATTCAAACCCGACAAGTCAACATTTGCCCGAATAAATTGTTTTTGCTTGCGAAGAAGCGGCGCTCGGTGCTATATTTAGCGTATGGAAACGAGAAAAAACTATCTTGCCGGACTGAAAAAGGGGATCCCAGTCGCGATCGCGTATCTCGCGGTCTCTTTTACGTTCGGCTTAGCCGCGCGAAGAGAAAGCTTCCCCTTATGGTTCGCCTCTCTCCTTTCCGCGACCAATCTGACTTCCGCGGGGCAGTTTACGGGGCTTGAACTTCTTCGGCTCGGCGCGGGGTATCTCGAACTCTCTCTCGCCGTCTTTATCATCAATCTGCGCTACGCGCTGATGAGTTTTTCCCTTTCCCAGCAAGTCAAAGTCCGCATCTTCCCCGAAACGCGTTTCGCGATGAGTCTGTTTTTGACGGACGAAGTCTTCGCCCTCGCGAACGAAAAGGGCGGCGAACTGACTCCTTCTTATTACTTCGGGCTTTCGACCCTTCCCTATCTCGGCTGGCAGCTCGGAACGCTTGCGGGGTATCTCTCGGGCGGTCTTTTCCCGAAAAGCGTGATCGCCGCGGCGGGCATCGCGATCTACTGCATGTATATCGCGATCTTCCTTCCCCCGATGAAAAAGGAAGTCGGGATCGCGCTCTCCGTCCTCTCCGCCGCCGCGCTTTCCTGCGCGCTTTACTATCTGCCCGTCCTGAATCGGATCCCGATGGGGTTCCGCGTCATTCTCGCCGCGCTCGCCGCGACCTTCCTTGCCGCCGCCCTTTTCCCGAGAAAGCAAGACGAGATCGAACCCGAGAAAGCAAAAGAGGAGGCGAACGTATGAACGTCTCTTACCTCCTCGTTTCCGCTTTATTGATGTTCGCGGCGACCGTGATCCCGCGTTTTCTGCCCTTCGTCTTCATCAAACGAAAGATCACGTCCCCTTTTTGGAAATCCTTTCTTTTCTATCTGCCCTACGCCGTTCTCGCCGCGCTGACCTTCCCCTACGTCATTTATTCGACGGGGAGCATTCCCGCGGCGGCGATTGCGACTGCGGCGGCGCTCGCGATGAGTTTCTTCGAATTGAATATGGCGGCGGTCGCAGCCATTTCCTTCCTCGTCGCGCTCGGGCTGGGCTATTTGTTTTAACTCAATAGTTTTTTTGCGATCTTCCGATTGCGCGCTTTGTTAAGTTCGAAATCCGCGAACTGTTTGAGATCGTCTTCGCATAAAAAGACGTCCAGTATTTCCTCGTGTGTAACGGTGGAAAGAATGGTTTCGCCGTCCTCCGCCGTAACTTTGAGGTCTTCGTAATAGACGGGCGTCGTCCCGATATAGAACTTGCCGTAATCTTGGAACTCCGCTTCGGAGTCGGATCCGAGCGACGAATCGAGAAGCGCGTCTTTGATCTCACGCGTCAGGGCGAAATCGCATTCCTCGTGAAGCCAATTCGAGTCGCCGAAAGTCACACGCGGCGAAAGCGCGTTATGAAACGCTTCGTCCTCTTTCGTCAAAAAGGCGTAATCCACCGAAATGAAATAGTTCTTGCGAAGCGTCGCCTTGATCTCCTCTTCTTGGCGGATCAGATCGGCGACGTACTTCCCGTACTTTTCGGGAGTCACTTCGCCGAGGAAATCTTTCAGATACGGCGAAGCCGTTTTGGGATCGAACGTCTTCGCGCTTTCGATATAGGCTTTTTGCCGCGCCGTGATCTTTTCTTCTTGCTCGCGGAAGGCTTTTTCGAGGAGTTCCATCGTAAACGGACGCAAAAGGCACCGCGTTTCGCATTTCGCGCGACTTCCGATCTCGATCGCAAAGCGGATCACCGTGGCGCGCTCTTCGGCGGTCAAGCTTCCGGTAAACATAACGTTTCTTTTCATTTCATTCTCCGATTCGCCCCGTTGGGGCAAGATTTCACGTATTTTTTTCATTATATATCATTTTTTTCGCCGTTTACAAATCTTTTCCGAAAAAGTCGGGTATTGACAGGCGCGCTTTCGTATGGTAAAATAACGATAACAAAAAACCCTTAGGGAGGTATAACTTATGACGAAAAACGAATTAGTGAAAGCGATCGCCGCGAAAGCGGAACTCACGGGCGCGCAATCCGCGAAAGCGTTGGATGCTTTTATTGAAGCGGTTACCGAAGCTCTTAAAAACGGTGACAAAGTTTCTCTCGTCGGCTTCGGCTCCTTCGAGATCAAAGACATCCCCGCGAAAGAAGGCATCAATCCCGCCACCGGCGCGAAGATCCAAATTGCGGCAAGCAAGAAACCCGTCTTGAAATTCGGCAAGGCCTATAAAGAGAGTTTCAACGCGTAAGAATCGCTGATCCAATCGTAAAAAAAACCGCGCTTCGGCGCGGCTTTTTTTATTCGTTTTCAATTAAAGGAGTTTTTCCACTTCGTCCGCAAGAGCGTTCAAAAGGTTCTCTTCGATAAGCTCGATCTTTCCTCCGTCCGAAAGAGCGGTGATTGCGGGATCGATCGGAAGCTCTTCGACGATCTTGCCCGTCTCTTTGCGGATCTTTTCCGCCTTGCTCTCTCCGAAAATACGATGCTTCTCGCCGCATTTCGGGCATTTGTAGTACGACATATTTTCCACGAAACCGAGAACGGGGATCTTCAAAAGCTCCGCCATCTTGACCGCCTTTTTGACGATCATCTCGACGAGGTCTTGCGGCGTGGTGACGACGATGACGCCCGCAAGCGGCAAAGACTGCATCACGGTCAGCGGAACGTCGCCCGTGCCCGGGGGCATATCGACGAACATAAAGTCCACGTCCTTCCAGACGACCTGCGTCCAAAAATTCTTCACCATTCCCGCGATGACGGGTCCGCGCCAGACGACGGGATCGGTCTCGTTTTCAAGCAAAAGGTTGACGCTCATGATCTGCGTCCCGAACGCGCTTTCCATCGGAAGGATCGCGCTCTCGTCGCCGTAGGCGCGCCCCTTGATCCCAAACGCGCGCGGAATCGAAGGCCCCGTTACGTCCGCATCCAAGATCGCGGCGCGATATCCTCTTCTTTGGCAGGCAACCGCCATTAAAGAGGTAACGAGGGATTTTCCCACGCCGCCCTTTCCGCTGATGACGCCGATGACCTTTTTAACTTTCGCAAGCTCGTGCAAGCGCTCTTTCTCGATGCCGCCCGATCTTTCGGAGCAATTCTCTCCGCAATTTTCACAATTATGATCGCAAGCCATAGTATCCTCCATGCCCCTATATAGTATCACCGAACGCGCGCGAAGTCAAACGAAGAACCCCCCTCTCGCCCGCAGTTCTCCGAAATAATGCAAAGATTCTTTTCTCTCGACCGACTAAAACGGAAATCGTCGTTTGCCGCCCAAGCGACGCCGAGAGAGCATACGGATACGCGGCTCGACAAAAAATCGCACGGGCGCGTACTTTTTCGTACAGACCCGTGCGATATCTTTTTCGAATTTGACTTCGAAGAAAGCTTCGTATGCAAGGCTCGACAAGCCGACGGACGAGCGCGTACTTCTTGTACGTAACCGGTCGCGGCGAAGGCAGTAAACGCAGCAGACGAGGCTTTATATGAAGTCAAAATTTATTTCGTGCCGAACAAGCGATCCCCCGCATCCCCAAGCCCCGGAAGGATATAGCCGTTATTATTGAGCTGGCGATCCACGGTCGCAACGTAGATCTGGACGTCCGGATGCGCCTTCGCGAGGGTTTCCACTCCGATCGGCGCGGCGATGATGGACATTTGCTTGATCGTCTTGCAACCGCGGGCTTTGAGCATATTGATCGCGGCGACCGCGCTGCCGCCCGTGGCGAGCATCGGATCCAAGACGATGACGGTCTTATTCTCGATCCCGTCGGGAAGCTTGCAATAGTATTCGCAGGGCTCCAAGGTTTCCTCGTTTCTGTAAAGACCGATATGACCGACCTTCGCGGTAGGAAGAAGGGTGTGGATGCCGTTCACCATACCGAGTCCGGCGCGAAGCACGGGGACGACGACGACGCTTTTTTCCTGAACGACCGTTTGGCGGCAGGTTTCGAGCGGGGTCTCGACGTCGATTTCGGTTGTCGGGATGTCTTTCAGGCTTTCGAACGCCATAAGGGTCGTGATCTCTTCGACGAGCTCGCGGAATTCTTTCATTCCGGTCGACTTATTTCTCAAAATGGCGATCTTGTGATTGATCAAGGGGTGATTGAACACCGTTACGTTTTTCGGAAATTGCATATTCTCTCCTTTATGACAGTATGGGAGACCGAAGTCCCCCATAGAGCATTTAATAATATTTTCGTCGATTATTCTTTATCGGTGGTTTCTTCCGCCGCCGCTTCTTTTTCGGTGCCTTGAAGCTCGAAAGAAGCGTCGGGAGCGACCGCGCCCGCAACCAAGCTTTCGGGAGCGTTTTCATCCGCGTCCGCGTTTTCGATCGTCGCGTTCTTCTTCTCGATGAAGTTCATAAGCGCATAGACGCAGATGCCGAGGAGAAGCGCAGTCGCGATCGCGGTGATCGTGATGGTCTTCGCGACGGAGCCGTCGCCATTCAAAGCGTATGGGATCTTAACCGACAAGCCGCCGATACCCGCGATAAGGATCGCGGAAACGGTGAAGAGATTTTTATTGTCGCCGAGATCGACTTCTTTGAACATTTTAAGACCGCTGACCGCGATGAAGCCGTACAAAGTCAAGCAAACGCCGCCCATAACGCAGTTCGGGATCGTTTGGAGAAGCGCCATGATCGGGCTGAGGAAGGACAGGACGATGCACATGATCGCCGCGACGAGGATCGAGCGAACGGAAGCGTTCTTGGTGATCGCCACGCAACCGACGGATTCGCCGTAGGTCGTGTTCGGGCAGATACCGAAGATGGTACCCGCGATGGAACCGACGCCGTCGCCGAGGAGGGTCTTTTCGAGTCCGGGTTCGCCCTCGACGAGGTCGCGACCGATGATCGAACCGAGGTTCTTATGGTCCGCAATGTGCTCCGCGAAGACGACGAGCGCAACGGGGATAAACGCGATGGCGACTTCGCCGACGCCCGCCCAGTTCAAAAGATTCGCGCCGCTGATTCCCGCTTCCTTATTCGCGATTTCTTTGATCGCTTCGATAAGTCCGAAATGCGGATAATTCAAGAACGCGGTAATTCCGACGAATTTACCGTTTTGGACGAAATTCGCGACAAGGGGGTCCCAGTTCACGATTTTGAGGTAATCGCATTTGCAAGCGTAGCCGAAGATCGAGAAGATCGAAGCGACCGCATAACCGGCGGCAATACCGAGGATGAACGGAATGAGCTTCATCGACTTGAATTTCTTTTGCGAAGAGCAGATGATGATGACCGCGAAAGCGACCAAACCGCAGAGAAGCGCGACGAGGTTATAAGTCGCGGTGTTTTTAATCAACGCCTCGACGCCGCCTACGCGAGCATATTCCTGAGCATAGAAACCGGAAGCTTTAACAAGGTCGCCGATCGCGTTACCCGCGAGAGAAAGACCGATCAAAGCAACCGTCGGCCCGATGATGACGGGAGGCATCAATTTGGAGACCCATTTCGTTCCCGCGAAGTGGATCACGATCGCGATCACGACGTAGACGAGACCCGCGAAGATCGCCCCGACCAAGATACCGCAGTAACCGAAGGTCGTCGCGACGAACAAGGAGCTCAGAAACGCGAAAGAGCTGCCGAGGAAGACCGGGCTCTTAAATCTCGTAAAGAGCAGGTAGACGATCGTTCCCACGCCCGCGCCGAGGATCGCCGCAGGGATCTGGGTCGGAAGACCGATGATGGTCGGGACCGCGATCGTCGCCGTGATGATGGCGAGGACCTGTTGAAGAGCGAAGACGATCAGATTACTGAACTTAGGCTTGTCTTCAACGTCATAGATAAGGCCGTTTTTATTCATATGAATACCTCCATAATAAATTCGAACCGATAAACAAAAAACCTTGCCGAGCACGCTTCGACAAGGTTCTGAAAGACGCTTTATCCCTAACCCAAATCTTGTCGATATCCCGTATCGCTCTTAAAGATTCTATTGCGTCTATCGTAACATAGGCATACAACCCTGTCAAGCGATTTTTCGACGAGAAACGACATTTTTTATTATCTATAATAAAAGGAATTTTTGCGCGCGTTCCTGCGCTTGTAAGCGACGCGCGGTAAATCAATCCATCAGCCCGACGCAAGGAAGGTTCTCATCCGTATTTTCATATTCGTCATCCCGAGGAACCGAGGGATCGCCTTGTACTCTTACCCTCAACGCTCGGCTTCTCCTTCTTCGTCATCCTGACGCAAGGAAGGTTCTCATCCGCTTCCCTTTTTTCTTTGAGCGAAAAAATACTCGGCGACTTCCCGACAAACACCGAATTACGTTTTGAATTTAACCGTGCGATTAAAAACAAGAAACAAAGCAATCGCGCCCCTTCGACTTTCACAGGCGAGCGCGGAGAGCGAGAAAAATTCGAGGCTCGATAAAAAACACGCAGGCGCGTACTCCTTTGTACGTAACTGCGTGTTTTGAAATCAAGAAACAAAGAATTTTTCCGCTATATGCGCTCGCCTATTCAAAGGGGCGAATCCTATAAACCGCTCCCATCTCCTTCGCGATCTCCGCGCACTTCGCCTCTTCCTCTTTCGTCAGCGTCGTGTCGACGGTGGATAAGACGACTTTCGGCAAAACTTTCGCGCAATCCCTCGCAAAGGACAGCATCGCGGCGAAGGAACCCTTTCCGAATTTCGGGCGGACTTCTTCCATATAGCGATCCTCGTTCGGCGTGTTCAGACTGATCGAGACGACGTCCACGAGTCCTTTGAGTTCGTTCGCGATCTTTCTTCCGTTGACGAGGTCTCCGAGACCGTTCGTGTTGACGCGAATCGGCTTATCGTAATTCGCTTTGAGGAACGCCGCAATCTCTTTCAGGGCGTCCAGCCGCTCGGTCGGTTCGCCGAAACCGCAGAAGACGATCTCTTCGTACTTCGAGAGGTCGCGGAGCTTGAATTCCGCTTCGACCTCCTCGACGGTCGGTTCCTTTTCGAGCCACAGGCGATCGGAGCGTCCGACGGTCTCCGTCGTGTTTCTGAGGCAAAAGACGCAAGCGCACGGGCACTTGTTCGTTAAATTGACATACAGTCCGTTATGAACTTCGTACAAGATACTGTTATTCATAAAAATCATCCTTTTTCAATGATAATACAGTATAAAACGCCGCGCGCGCCCTGTCAACGAAATCAAAGATTTCTCTTTTTGACCGCAAGCGTTCCGAGCGGAACGCCCACCGCGACGCAAACCGAAAACACGCCGAAAACGATCCCGCCGACCGCAAAAAGATTCGGGATGGGAAGCGAACGGAGCGGAGCCTCGAAATATCCGCTCAAAACATTCAACAAGACGTTTTGCAGAAGCGCCGAAACCAAACAAGAGAGAAGAACGGCTGAGAATAACAATGTGACGTAAAGCAGGATCTCCGACAAAAGAAGATTTCGCTTACGCGCGCCGAACGCCGCCGCCACCGCGTGAAATTCCGTTTGCTTTTCGGTATAAAAGACGACGGTAAAGATCGTTACGCCGAGGAACGCCGCCGAAAGGATCACCCCTAAGAAAATAAAAATGCGATCGAAAAGCGCGGCGTACCCCGAAAAATCCGCGTTCGACGCTCCCGTCTCTCTCCATTCCCAAACGGAATCTTCGCCGAATTCGTTCAAAAGGGAGTTGTAGACCGCGCGAAGCATCCCGCGCTTCGGATAAACCTCATAAGCGGCAACACGCTTCGAAGCGGAAGCACGTATAACGAGCCAAGGCACCTCATTTCTTCCGATCTGCTCGGAAAAGGACGAGTCGCAGATCCCGACGATCGTCATCTCCGCGATCTCTTCGGATTCCATGGTAAAATAATTCCATCGGAATCGGACGACGGAAGCGCCGAGAAAAGAGGACAACTCATTTTCGGGAACGCCTCTTTTTCGCAAAATCGAAGCATCCAAAACGACCTCGCTTTCGCTGCGAAGATCCCTTCCGTAAAGAATGGGCGACCGCCCGTTCTCCCTCGAAAAAGCATCTGCCGCCCTCTTCGGCAAACCCTCTCTTACAAAAAAGATCGACACAGATTTAAGGCTCAGTTTCCGTTCGGGCGAAAGACGGAGTTCTCCGTCGAACGATTCCGAGAGGAACTGCTCTTCCACCCACTCCGCGTTTTTCAGCGAAGCAAGTTCGGATCGGGACACGCCGCAATCCGAAGAAACGACGACGCAATCCATCGGATTATCCGTCGAAAGGTTTCGCTTCACTTCCCGCAAAGAGAAGGAAGCCGTTCCGAATAGAACGAGGACTGCGACGAAAAAGAAGCAAAACGCAAAATAGACCGCGCTTTTCAAAGGATAGCGACGCAACTGTTTTTCAGCAAAATACCGTATCGTCACGATGCAACCTCCGAGAAAAAACAAACGTCAAAACTCCGATCGCGAGGATCGAAGCGGCGGAAAACCAGCCGAAGAGAACCAAAAGCGAGTACGTACGCAACGTCATTCCGATCATCTCGCTCGCCCAAAAATCAATGACTCGCTTTAACCCGAGTGCCGCCAAAAACCCGAATGCGGAGCCCAAAAGGGACGCGAAAGAGAAACACGCGGAGACGGAAAAAACGAAATCCCCCCGCGTCGCGCCGAACGCGCGCGCGACCTCGAACGAGGACTTTTTGCGAAGAAGATAAACGGAAAGCGTCACCGCGTAATAGACCAAACACAAAAACGCCGCGAAGCAGGCGAACAGGATAAAAACGCCTCGCAAAAAGCGCATCCCTTTATAATAAACCAACACGCCCCTTTCGTCCTCGTACCGCGAAGGATCTTTCACTTTGTCGCAGAAAGAAAGCGCTTGATCCATATCCGTAAAGATCGCGGTATAAGACGAAACTTTTGCCTCGTCGGAATACAAGACGAAGGAAAAGTCCGTCACTTCCGACGGTAGAGCGAGAGACGAAATAAGTGTCCGGAATCCGAGTTCACCGTCTATGATAACGGGCTCCGAGAGGACTTCTTCCTCTCTCGATTGATAATAGGTTCCCGCCAATCGGCACTTGATCCCCGCGACAGAGATCGGCGCGCCCGTCTCGGGAGAGCCGAGAGCGACGTAGAGATCGTTCGAAAGCCAAACGTCCCCTTTTCGGAAATCGGGAAGCATCAAGCCTTTCTCTCCGAGATTCAAAACGACCTTTCCCCGCCGCAGACAATCCAAATTCTCAGCGCGATCGCCGCAAGAGATCGTTACGTCGTAATTCAATCCTTTCTCATTATCCGCATAAAGAGTAACGCCCTCTTTTTTCAGATCGCGTAAATAGGTCGGATCGTTGATCTTAACTTCATACCCCGAGGAAAACCATTCGCGGTATTCCTCGACGTCCGAAGAAAACGCCGCGGTCAGTCCGAAAGCGACCGTCGAAACGGCGGCAAAAAAGATCACTCCGATAAAAAACAGGAAGAAAAAACCGAAATCTTTATCCGAAAACTTTTTAATCAGAAAACGTTTCATAGATGATTTTCCCGTCCGACAGTTCCACGCTGTGCGTCGCGAGCGACAGTTGGCTTACGTCGTGCGTCACCATAACGATCGTAATTCCCCCTTCGTTCAGCTTTTTCAAAAGGGACAGAACCGCCGCGGTATTCTCGCTGTCCAAATTTCCGCAAGGCTCGTCCGCGAACAAATATTTCGGATTGTTTACGATCGCCCGCGCAATCGCGACTCTCTGCTTTTCGCCGCCCGAAAGAACTCGCGACGGTTTATGCAAAAACGGGATCAACCCCACCGTTTCGGCGACTTCGAGCACGCGCTTCTTCCTTTCTTTCGCTTTGACGCCCGCGATCACAAGCGGAAGCTCGACGTTTTCAAACGCCGTAAAGTTTTCTTCCAATCCGAACGTTTGAAAGACGTAGCCGATGACGTGATTACGAAACGCGCAAAGCTTCTTCTCCGAAAGAGAGGAAAGCGGCGTTCCTTCCGCGCACACTTCGCCCGAAGTCGGAGTCATCAATCCGCTCGCGAGTTTCATCAAAGTGCTTTTTCCGCTTCCCGACCGACCGGTTATGATAAAAAACTCGCCCTGTTTTATGACGAGAGAAACGTCCCGAACCGCAAAAAATTCGCCGTATTGTTTGCTTACTCCCGTTATCTCGATCATCGTATTTTCTCCGTTTTGTATTTCACGTTCCCTTCGCTCTCTTCTCGAACGAGCGTGTATTCGCATGCTTCCGATCGGCGTTCGGGATCGCTTTCTTGTCTGTATTTTTCATAGCGTAACGACTTGATCTTCGCGTCTTTCGGAACGAGGACCATAAGCGCTTTGCTCGTTTCGAACGAACGAGAGGCCTCTCGTTCGACCTCCCAAAGGATCAATTCGTCTCCTTCGAGACAGATGCCGCAGAGGTCGACCGACTTTCCTTTATAGCGAAGAATAACGGCGTCGCTTTGCTCAATTTTTTGTTTTGCGAACGTTCGTAATCCCATCATAAAAATCATCGACAGCCAAACCGAATTCTCCTCTTCCGCAAAGGCGCGCGCATCCTCATAGGAACTTATCCGATAGAGGACGGGCGTTTCCTCTTCCTCGAAAACGACGTACTCATCGTTGCTTTTCGCATAGCACGAGGAAGAAGAGGCGGACGAACGACTCGCGACGATCGAGAAAGAAAACTCTTCGGGCAACGGGCGATCCGTTTCATAGAAAAAGAAATAGGTGGAGGGTGTTTTTTTCGCGTAAACGCGCCGGATTCCGATGACGGAAACGCTTAATATCCCCGCTTTCTCCTCTGCGCTCAAAATTTCGAATCCCACTTCCGAATACTCGAAAGAAAACGCGATCAACGCGAGTTTCTTTTTTTCGAAAAAGGATTCGGTATAGCAGGATTCCATCAGCGATTCGTTCTTTCTTTTTGTTTTTGCGTTCGCCCATTCGGAACGCTGAAAATCGGAATAATTATCGAACGTTGCGACGTCATAGTCCTCGATCGAATCGCGGTATTCCTCCGCTTCTTCGATGCGATTTCCCTGAAAGACAGGCTTAGGCTTCGAGGGACGAGTCAGCAAAAGAACCGTGACGGTCAATGCGATCACGACCGCGAGAAAACTTCCTATCATCAAGAATTTCTTTGCAAACGGTTTCACTGCGCTAATTGTACCACCAACGCCGTGCTGTTTACAATATAAAGCCGAAAATTTAATACAGACTTAACAAATGCAGACGATAAAAAAGCGGGGAAGATCACTCTTCTCCGCTTTTTTTGCTTTTATGAAAATCGGATTACTTAACGGACGGACCCGCGCTGACGAGCGCTTTGCCCTTCTCGTTGGTCTCGTACTTCGCGAAGTTCTTGACGAATCTTGCCGCGAGGTCTTCCGCCTTCGCCGTCCAATCCGCCGCGTTCTTGTAGGTGTCGCGCGGATCGAGGATACCGGTGTCGACGCCTTTGAGCTCGGTCGGGACTTCGAGGTTAAAGAAGGGGATCTTCTTAGTCGGAGCCTTGTTGATCTCGCCGTTCAGGATCGCGTCGATGATGCCGCGGGTATCTTTGATGGAAATTCTCTTGCCGGTGCCGTTCCAACCCGTGTTCACGAGGTAAGCCTTCGCGCCGCTCTTTTCCATTTTCTTGACGAGCTCTTCGGCGTACTTCGTCGGATGAAGCTCCAAGAACGCCTGACCGAAGCAAGCGGAGAAAGTCGGGGTGGGCTCGGTAACGCCGCGCTCGGTTCCCGCGAGTTTCGCCGTGAAGCCGGAGAGGAAGTAATATTGGGTTTGTTCCGGAGTCAGGATCGAGACCGGGGGAAGGACGCCGAACGCATCTGCGGAAAGGAAGATGACGCTCTTCGCCGCGGGTGCGCTGGAAATCGGGCGAACGATGTTTTTGATGTGGTTGATCGGATAAGAAACGCGGGTGTTCTCGGTAACGGTCTTATCGGCGAAATCGATCTTGCCGTTCTCGTCCAAAGTAACGTTTTCGAGGAGAGCGTTCTTTTTGATCGCGTTATAGATATCGGGCTCGGAATCCTTGTCGAGGTTGATGACTTTCGCGTAGCAGCCGCCCTCGAAGTTGAAGACTCCGTTATCGTCCCAGCCGTGCTCGTCGTCACCGATCAAAAGTCTTTTCGGGTCGGTGGAAAGGGTCGTCTTACCCGTGCCGGAAAGACCGAAGAAGATCGCGGTGTTCTCGCCGTTCATATCGGTATTCGCGGAGCAGTGCATCGAAGCGATGCCCTTCAAGGGGAGATAGTAGTTCATCATGGAGAATATACCTTTCTTCATCTCGCCGCCGTACCAAGTGTTGATGATGACTTGCTCGCGGCTCGTGATGTTGAACGCGACGCAGGTTTCGGAGTTCAAGCCGAGCTCTTTGAAGTTCTCGACTTTCGCTTTGGACGCATTGTAGACGATGAAGTCGGGCTTGAAATTTTTAAGCTCTTCTTCGGTGGGTTGAATGAACATATTCTTGATGAAGTGCGCTTGCCACGCGACCTCGACGATGAAACGGACCGCCATACGGGTGTCTTCGTTCGCGCCGCAGAAAGCGTCCACAACGTACAGATCTTTGCCGCTGAGCTCTTTGATCGCGATCTCTTTTACGGTCGCCCAGACGGATTCGGACATAGGATGGTTGTCGTTCTTATAGCCTTCCGTCGTCCACCAAACGGTGTTTTCGGAATTCTTATCCATAACGATATATTTATCTTTGGGGGAACGACCGGTGTAGATACCCGTCATAACGTTCACGGCGCCGAGCTCGGACACCTGCCCTTTTTCGTAGCCGGTAAGAGTCGGATCGGTCTCCGCCTCAAAGAGAGCGTCGTAAGAAGGGTTATACGCAACGTTGCCGATTTTTTCAATGCCGTACTTTTCCAAATCTGCTTTGTTCATTTTATATGCTCCTTATAAATTTTTACTCGTTAACGGGCGCGCGCCGAACGGCGGTCGCCTATCTATAATTAAAGCCCATTTCTTTCATTTTGTCAAACGAGAAAAAGGTATTCCTGTTATTTTTATGAAATAAAAGTCATTTTTTTCACGCCTAAGAAAGTTTTATGCGGAAAATATAAACGAATTAATAAAAAACGCCGCAGGATTGCGGCGAAGATCAAACAATCGCTTTCGCGTTCGGGCAAACGGTACTACTGTTTTGCCTCTTGCGCGTTTTGGGTCTCTTCGAATGCTTTTTCGCGCTTGAACCCTTCCGCGATATTCTTTCTGAGAAGGCGAATCGCAAGACCGAGGACGTAAGAAAGCGCCGCGATGCAGGCGAAGATCAAGACGCCGACGGGATAACCCCAGTGCAAAAACCAGTAAAAATCGTTCGTGGCGGGTCCGTGCCCCATTCCGTTCACGGCGATATTCACGATATATCCGACGCCGTACAGGACGGGCGGGATCATAACGAAAAAGTTTTCTTTCCAAGAAAAATCCGTCTCCGAAAGCAAGATTGCTTCGAGAACGGCGACGATCGGGACCAGCAAATGGAAGAACAGGTTCGCGTTTTTGTACATCCCGAGCAATCCGTACAGCGGAGCGAAAAAGGTCAAAACGACGGAAAACGTTATAAAGACCGCGACCGCGGCGACGTACTTCAACGTTTCAAGCCAACGATACGTCTTCCCTTTCGTCACGAGATAGACGACGCCCCAAAGGATCGAGACCAGTCCCTCGAACAAGTTGGACAAGACCGTAAAGAATTTCAGATTTTCGAATCCCGTCACGGCAAGAATCTCTCCGCACGTAAGAAAAGTAAGTACCCATCCGATAAAGACGAGTATCGCCGTCAAAATGTTCGCGCTGAATCTGATCCTCTTTTTCATATTTATTTAATAATAAACAGTTCTTAATAAAATGTCAATAGTCCTTTCCCTTGAACGCCGCCCGAAATTTGCCGAAGATCACGTCCAAAGCTCGGTTATAAACATCGCGCTCGCGTCCTTCGCGGGCGAAAACCCGCAAGCCTCGTAAAACGCTTTTTCGGCGTCGTACGCGACGACGACGATCCTGAGGTAATCCGCGTATTTTTCTTTTACGAGATCGACGAGTTTCTTTCCGATCCCCTTCCCCTGATAATCGGGTCGAACGAGCAAATAATGGACGTAGGCGTTCATGATCCCGTCGTCCATAACGCAGATCATTCCGACGAGCTTCTCCCCGTCCCACGCGGAAAACACCGACTTGAAGTTTTTCATCGCGACGACGAGCTTTTCGGGGAAATGCCCGCTCGACCATTCGACGGATAAGAAAAGATCCGCAAGTTCCTCTTTCGTAAATTCTTTTTTCTCGGAATACGTCGTCAAATGTCTTTCTCCTTTTTTTCAAAGATACGCGCTTTTCCTTTTGGCGTCAAACGATTTCGCGATCGCGCGGCAGCTTTACGGTCGGATGAAGCGCGTTGATCCGCGCATAACAGGGGCAGCTTTCGCCGTGATCGTTGATGACGCCGCAGGCTTGCAGGTGCGAATAGATCGTGATCGCGCCGACGTATTTGAACCCGCGCTTTTTAAGATCCGCGCTGATCCGCTCGGAAAGCCCGTTCGAGACGGGGATCTTCCCGCCCTCTTTTTCGTGTCCTTCGTAAAGGATCGTTTTTTCGCCCGAAAACGCCCAAAGATACGAGCAAAAACTCCCGAACTCTTCGCGGATCTTCAAGAAACATTTCGCGTTCCCGACGATCGCCGCGATTTTTCGGGGCGCTTTGAGCATATTCTCCGTTTGAAGGACGCGCGCCTCGTCTTCTTCGGTAAACCGCGCGATCTTCTCGAAATCGAAATCGCAAAAACAAACGCGAAACACCGCGCGCTTTTTCAGCATCAAGCTCCACGATAACCCGCATTGCAGGCATTCGAGCGAGAGATGCTCGAACATCACTTTATCGTCGAAGACGGGGACGCCCCACTCTTCGTCGTGATAGGTTTTCAAATCGGCGCTTCCGTTCGCCCAATCGCAGTAACCCACTTTATTTCTCCCTTTCTTTTTCGCCGCCCGATCGAACGCGCTTTCGCGCGACGAGTCCGAACGAAAGATAGAAAAGCGTCGTCAACGCCCAAAAGATCAAAACAAAGAAATTGACCTCTTCTTTCCATTTCAAAAAGACGACCGCGCCCGAAAGAATGAATAACACAAGCGCGTACCCCGGGCGGAAAGAATCGCTTCCCGTTTTCATAAAGTCGCCGAGCATCAGGAAAAAGCAAGGGACGAGCGCAAACACCGCCGCGAACTCGACCGCGAAAAAGACCGAGCGAAGCGGCTCCCGCATAAAGGACAAATAGCAAACGGGGATCGCCATCGCGAAAAGAGTCAAGTAGACGACGGACGCGATCGCGAGAAACCTGTCCTTTCCTTCGAGACAGACCTCGACCGAACGGACGATCATCGAAGCGATCAAAAAACCGTACGCGACGAACTGTACGGGGGCAAGCGTAAATCCCGTGTGCATCATTCCGCCGAAAAGAAGCGCCGCGCTCGCGACGAGAAGTCCTTTCGATCTCGTTTCGAACGGGAAAACGACCCCTCGGATCATCGCTCTCCCCGTTTCGATCGCGGGCGAAACGAACAGCGCGACGCCGAAGAGAAGGCTCGCCGCCGTAACGGAATAGGCAATATAGTTAAAGACGTTTCCGGACGAGAGCGCATAATCGCCGCCCGAGCGAACGCTGAGAATGAGCGCCGCGAGCCTTTCGCCGATCAAGATCAAAAAATACAGATAAAAACCGACGATTTCCGCTCGGTTCAAAAACAGTTTCCTTTTATCGTTCATTGCAGCACATCCTTTTTTTCGACAGGCGGCGTCACGCCGCGGGATTTTTGGTCTTTTTGTCGAGTTTCGAATATTCCTTATCCAAATAAAGTTTATAGTCCGCTCGTTGCATACATTTTTGAATGGAATCGCCGTCTCCCAAGAATTCGTCGTATCCGACGCCGACGGAAAGCTCGTACTTCGTCTTTCCCTGTTTGGAATTCACGCGAAGTTCTTGACGGATCTTTTCGATCAATTCCACGACTTCTTTTTCCTCTTTCGGATGATAGAGGATCACGAACTCGTCGCCGCCGTATCTTGCGAGGAACGATGTCGTCGAGTTTGCGTTGACCACGTTTTTCAGCGAACTCGCAATGATCTTCAATGCTTTATCGCCTTCCGCGTGACCGAACGTGTCGTTGATCATTTTGAAATTATTTGCGTCGATCATAACGACGAATGTTTTCTTGTTTTCGCGATTGATATTGGAGTCCTGCGCGACGTAGCGCATCAACTGCCCCCTGTTATTCAGCCCGGTCAAAGGATCGATCGAGATCTGTTTTTCCATCGACTGGATGTAAAAGATCATCATAATGATCGTGCTGACGAAACAATATACCGGCGTTCTCGGCAAAAAGAATATTTGAAACAAACCTCCCATAACGATCAAAACGGGAAGAAACCCAATATACAAATGCTTCTTCCTTTCGAGTTTGTTTCTTTCGCCGATTGCGCAACGCAAAGCATAGAACAAAACGGCGACGATATAGATCCCCGGCACAATCGATAAAAAGATCGTATATCCGAACTTAACTTCGTTGGTCGAACTAATCAAAGTCGTCGGCGCGACGAAATAGAGAATAATCATAACGATCGTCGAGATAATAAACGGAAACGCGACTGCGAATTTATTGATCAGGCGATCTCTGTGAGGCGAGTTCTCGACTGCCATAACGTAGCGAAGCCACATATACACTATGAAGACATTATCAAGGTAAATAATAAAGTTCATTATAACGACGGAAACGCGCGTTCGCGGAATCACGCCGTCCACAACAGCCGACCAAATGCAATCGAAAAAGAAATACATCATAAACGCGATCAGCGCGTGATCGAATTTTATCTGCTTTTCCTGTCTGTCCACGTTAAACAAGTCGCGAGCGAGCATAATTCCGAACAGAATCATACAAACCACGTTCGACTCGATATAATAAATCAAATAGTCCGACATTCGATTTCTCCTTTTTCTCTTTCGCTTAGGCTTTCTTTTCTCCTCGCTTCTTTTGCGGGGGGTACTTCTTTCGCCACCGCTTCGATCAGTCGAAGCGTCAGCGCGTCTTCCGCGTCCGCCGCGATCATTTCCTTCGCGCCCTCGTAGGGAAGCTCCCATTGCAGCTCTCTTCCTTCCTCCGAAAGGATCGCAAGCGCGCCTTTCGCGGGCTTTAACAAAAGCCTGTTATCATAGATCCCGCCGACGACCTTCCCTTGATAATAGAGGACGAATTCCCCCATCATCGGCCGATAGGTCACGTCGGACGAACGCAGACTTTCAATTACGAATTCCAAATACTCTTTATCGGACGCCATTTTCAAACCGCTCCTTTGTCAAATAACAGTAATGCTCCGTCCGGTTTTCACCGAACGGGACGCAGGTCTTATCTTCTTCCGTATGGTGAAAACAAAACCCGCATTTTTCGGCTGCACGCCGCGAACGCTCGTTCCCGTCGTAAAACCCGCACCAAACGGCGGTCACGCCGAGATCTTCGAATGCGTGGCGAAGCAGCGCGCGCGTTGCTTCGGGGATCAATCCTTTTCCCCAAAAAGGGACGCCGATCCAATATCCGATCTCCCTTTCGGAAGACGCGATCTTCGTATGCGCCGCGGTCGGCGCGATCAAGCCGATGCTACCGATCGCCTTTCCCGTCTCTTTCAGACAAACCGCATAGGTTTCTTCGGCGCTGAACACGTTTCGAATGACCCACAAACTGTCCGCGACGCTTTTGTGCGGTTTCCACCCGGCGATCGGACCGACGGCGGGGTCTTTCGCATATTCGTATAAACTCTCCGCATCCGTTTCTTCCCACGGACGAAGGATCAATCGCTCGGTTTGCAGCACGGTTTTTCCTCGATAGCAAGTATTTTCGCGACGAAACGCGAATAAATATAATTTATATTATATCACATCTCGCGCAAACGTTTTCACCTCTTGACGAAATCGTCGGTTTTATGAGGGATCCGAAAGAGGCGTTTTTCTTTACTCCTCCGCTTCGAGAAGGAAGCTGACGGGACGAAACCCGTCGTTACAGGAGATCATCGCGGAACGTTTGTTTTTCATCCAACCGTCGTAAAAATCTTCCGCGCCGCAAGCGAGCGCGAAGACGAAAGGCGAGACGGAATCCCACGCGCTGTCGCAAAATCCCTCGGGCTTCTTTCCCTCTTCCGAGAGAAAGACCGCGCCTTCCTTCATATCGCAGGCGTGTTCGATCGGGTTTTCATACTGCTCGATCAGATCCTTATAACACGCGATCCTTTTCACCGTGATCCTGACTTTTTTCATTTTCCCTCTCTTTCGAATCGGTCGCTTGACGCGCCGTTTCCCTTTATCTGTATCGCCGATGCGTCTCGTAATAGAAGTGCTTATCGGCGAACATCCTTTCATCCGCGAGATGCATCGCCGTCGGAACGTCGATCTTTTCTCCGACGATCGCGACGCCGACCGCGAAATGCAGGTGCTCCGCCTTATCGGCTTCCGCATACAATTGCTTTACGCGCGCTTCGGATTCTTCTTTTTTCATTCCCGGCGCCAAGATCACGAATTCGTCGCCGCCCACGCGGAAAACGCTCGCTTCGGGGAACGTTTTGCAAAGGATCGACGCCGCGGTTTGCAAGAGCCGATCTCCCGCCTTATGCCCCATCGTGTCGTTGACCCATTTCAAGCCGTTCAGATCAGCGAAGACCACCGAACAGGGTTCGGTCAATTTCGTTTTCCCGGAATCGATGTCGCTCAATAATTCGTTCATCGAATTGCGGTTTTTTACTCCCGTCAGCATATCCGTCGAACTCATCAATTCCAGCTTTTGCAAAAGCAGGTAATTGGAGATCTCGGAAGCGATAAAAAACGTCGCAAGTTCGAGCGTTTCTTTGATCATGACGGTGTTTTCGATATTAAAGTTCGTCGCCCAAATATAACCGAGCGTTTCGTTGTTATAGTCAAGCGGGAACAGGACGATGCTTTTGATCCCCGACGCGACCAAAGACGCGCGCCAGATCGGGTTGACCGATCCGAGCCAGTTCATATCCTGCCGGTCTTTTACGATGACGCAGGTGCTGTCTCCGATCGTTTCTTTCCAAGTCTTGACCATTTCGAACGTTCTATCGTTCATATAGTGCTTGAAAGAGATTAACTTGCTCCCCGGTTTTACGGCGTCGTAAAGAAGATCGCATTTTTCGGTCTGCTCGTCGGCAAGTAAGACGCCGCAATCATCCGAATCGCAGATTTTGCGGATATCTTCGACGACCTCGTAAAACTTGCTCTTATCGTTTCCGGATTCCCTGAGCCTGATGCAGGTTCGCAAGACCGCGGAAGCAGTGTCGGCGGAAAGGCTCGTCCGTTGCTCGGAATCCTCGTACGGCGTAACCTCGTAAGAATACGCGCAATAGCCGACGTTTTCCACGTCCGATTTCAGCGGAAGCAAGATCATATTCAGCCAAAGATTCATTTGCGGAAGCCTGACGTACGAATGCAGGTTTTGCCCTCGGATCGCCGCGCGATAACAGTAATCTTCGAAGTTTTTATTCGTCGGAAAATAGTTTTCATAGGGCGAATTCGGAAGAAAGGGATGCCCCATCGTAAGGAGCATATCGTCGTAATGCGCCTTATTTCCGTCCACGATGCGGATATTCCCGTAATCGCCGTTCGGGAAAACTTCCACCGACATAATACACGTCTTGTTTTCGTATGCGGAAAGCACTGCGCTGAAATCCATGTTTTTCTCCTTTTCTTCGGGTTTCTTATCGAACCGCTTTTCCAAATATATTTTTATTATAAATATTTAGATGTGACAAAACTGTTACAAATCCTCGAAGGGAAGGAAAAAAGTTCATTACAATGATAACTCCGTAGATCCTAATTCGCCTCTTTCCGTTATTACGTTCTGCAATCCGCTATTTCAACAAATTTTGCAAAAAAGCAATAATCCTTTCTTTCTCATTGCTTTCATTTGTTTTCAACCGCAGTAACGGTATTCCCGCTTTTTCCAAAATGCAATCTTTCTTTGCGTCTCTCTCCGTTTGCGCCTTTTGCTGTTCGTGGAAAGAAACGCCATCGACCTCTATTACGCCCAAAGGCTTCTTGCTCATTTTATTATAAATTAAAAAATCAGCATGACTGTTGGGGTTGTTTAAGAATCTATTCTCTTCAGCAGATAACACCGAATGATCCAATTTGACAAATTCTTTAAGCGACACATGCATTGCATATCTTAGGTTATTGAAGCCTGAGGCTATTATTTCCCCGATCAAAACTTTTGTAATGTTTTCCGTGTCATAATCTTTAGAAGGATATTTCTTTTTAAACCGAGCTAACGCTTCTTGGTATTCTTCATATAAAAGATCATAGACAGAGCGAACCGTTCCTTCTTCCACATGACCGAAATCTCCATGATAAGATATATAACCGACCAGATCCGAGAGAACTCCGGTTTTTGATTTTGCAGCTTTATCGGAAGTAACGAGAATAAAGCGATCCGTTGCCCTTGATACTGCGACATTTATTAAGTTTTCATTGTTCACAAAATCATTCGTATCATTTACAACGCTTGAAAAAATTATCGTCTTCTTTTCTCGCCCTTGGAATTTATGAATCGTACTTGCATCCACCTTGTCTCCCAGTTGCGCTTGAATCAATTCTGCCTGATATGCATACGGCGTAATTACGCCGATATCCGATAAATCCGTTTCCTCAACGATCTTTTTTATTTCGTCGATCTCTCTCTGATTATAAAGCCCTGACCCATAAGGATTCTTTCTGGCAAAATTACCCTGAACGGTTTTTACTACCGTCATAGTCTTTGGATCAGCACTTTTTTCTTTATAAACGATCAATTCGTTGTTATAAAACTCTTCGTTACAAAAGTTAATAATATTCGGATCGCATCTATAGTGTTCTTTCAATAATTGTTTGGGAATTCGATTACCATAGAGCGAAAGGAAACTGCTCATAATGTTATTCCCATAATAGCTATACGCTTGTTTCACATTATATTTCCGAAGCAAATCGCTATTGCGCTCCTTAAAACTCTCGTCATCAATTTGCGGCAACTGTTTTGTATCTCCGACAACTACAATGTTCTTAGCCATTTGCATAGACAATAAAGCGCTTGCCATATTGACCTGTGAAGACTCATCGACTATAAGATAATCAAACAAATAACCTTTTTGGCTACATTTTGCCAGCGAATAAGTCGAACTCAAAACCACAGGATAATCGCTTAGGAAATCATTGAATAACTTTTTGTAGTTATTCTCCTCATAGACCCGGTTTTGCCTTTTCATATAGAGTCTCACTAATTTGTTTGTAAAAAAAACCTGTGATAAGGAAATCAACTCTTTTACTCTTTCTGAAACAGATTGATTTTCCAGTTTTCTATTTAATACTTTGATACGATTGCTCAATTTATTATTTTTGGATATATAATACAAATATTCAAGAATCTGCAATACGTCCGAAGATTTCGTCACAAGCATTCTTTTTGTTATACCCAACCTGATTGCAACAAGCATTCTTTTCAAAAAGCCTATCTTCTTCTTTTCTTTCAGTTTTACAATCAAGTCCATTATAAACTCAGGACTTATCGCTTTTTTTCTGTAATACTTTTGAAATTTTGATATATCTTTGTCTTGCAAAAAATGTTTTAATTCAAGTATTGTAGCGTTTTGTTTTTCTATCTCTTTTTTTATTTCATTTTCTATCTCGCAATACAACGGCAAATCATTGAACAGCTCTCTTAATCTCCATTCATCCACTTGCTTTTCTTCCAATTTCGGCACATCGCTTTTATATTCACAAAAGAATTTGGTTACGTTTTCAGCATTTCCAAGCGGCGCCGCAATAAAAGAATACCCGTACTTCTCCAGTTTTTCATATACATTGTTTGTTGCGGAATTATTATTCGATACTACAGCCACACTCTTCCCTCTGATGACTGCATTACTGATAATATTTAGTATTGTTTGAGTTTTTCCCGTCCCGGGCGGACCCTCAATAATAGCCATTCTGTTTTCAAACACTCTTTTCAAGGCTTCCATCTGACTTTCATTTAAGCCAAATGGACAAATCATTGGAATTCTTTCAGTCTGCTCGATTCTCCCCAATGCTCCTTGTAAATACAATGCTAAAACGCTGTTTTCATTCACATAACTAAGATTTTCGAATTGTGAAACCAAAAAGACATCTTCTTCGCTTTTACAAGTTTCTTTCACGACATCCCGATAATATGAAATTATTTTTGATGCAGAAATATCTTTTTTTAGGAAATCCTTAACAACCTCAATTTCCTCTTTCCACGCTATACTTGTAAACCCCGAGCTATAGAATATTTTGTAAATCTTGTCATTAAATAGAATCAGTTTGGTGACGTTCGTGCATGGCGAATGCTTAAATATAATATTTGCAAATTCAACATTTTTCGGAGAATCAAATACCCTCATTTTCCGAAATGAAACATAAACAGGATGATTAGACCCTGAAAAAACAACCCGCCATGCTTTTTCATCCCGCTCATACCAATAAACATTATCCGTAGCATCAAACCAAGAATCCTTCTTAGTTGAATAAAAATAAATAAGTACTTGATTCGGATTCATACAATCAACTTTAGATTATTGTTCTTTCACACGAGATAATAGTACTACCGTTTCGATATGCGGCGTTTGCGGAAACATATCGAACAATTTGACAGAAGAGAGTTCATAGCCGCCTCGAAGGAGCCGCGCGACGTCGCGCGTCAGGGTCGCGGGAGAACAAGAGACGTAGACGATGGATTTCGGCGGATTGGAAAGAACGGTTTTGACGACGCTTTCATCCAGCCCCGCTCTCGGAGGATCGACGACGAGCGCATAGTCCTCTTTACCCTCGACGACCTCGGGAAGCCGATCCTCGACTTCGCCGCAAAGGTGCTTAACGGTTTCGTCGACGCCGAAGCGCGCCGCATTGCGCGCGGCGTTCAACGTCGCGTCTTTGATGACTTCGATCCCGACGACTTCTGCCGCTTTCTTCGCGAGAAGCGCGCTCATAATGCCCGTTCCGGAATACGCGTCCACGACGAACGATCCTTCGGGGATCGCGCGCGCGGCTTCCGAATAGATTTTTTCCGCCAAGGAGAAATTGACCTGCAAAAACGAGAGCGGCGACACTTCCCATTCTCCGCCGCAAAGGCTTGTCTCGATCTCGGCGGGCCCCGCGATCTTTCGGATGAAAGGCGACAGGATCACGTTATTCCGAGCGGTGTTTTTGCAGACGAAGACGCTCGTTTTCCCGTCCGTCGCGGCGCAAACGGCGTCGGCGAATTCCCGCTCTTTCGGGAGCTTTTCCCCGTTCAGGACGACGGTTACGCTAAACGAAAAACCTTCCGCGGAAGGAAGCCTCCGCGCGACAAGGTGGCGAAGCAAGCCTTTCCCCGTCTTTTCGTCGTAGACCGAAAGACCGTTCTTTCTCGCGAAGCCGACGACCGCGGCGATGAGCGGCTCGACCCATGCGCCGTGAAGCGGGCAACGCTCAACCGCGAGGACTTTATGCGTCCCCCTCTTATAAAACCCGAGAACGGGCTTTCCCGCCTCTTCGCCGAACGGAAGAGCGATCTTATTACGATAAAAAAGAGGTTCGCTTTTCTCGATCGGGAGATCGGAAAGTTCGACGCCCGCATTCTTTTTGAAGAGATGCAGGACGTTTTGTTTTTTGATTTCGAGTTGCTTTTCGTAAGAAACGTGTTGAAGCGCGCACCCGCCGCATTTCCCGAAAAGGGGGCAAACGGGAGCGACCCTTTCGGGCGACGCTTCGAGCATTTTGATGATATGCGCGAAGACGACCGTCCCTTTTACGCGATCGACCGCCGCTTTGATCTTCTCTTTCGGAAGAGCGAAGGGAACGAAAAAAGTATAGCCGCCCGCGTGAGCGACGCCCTCTCCTTCCATTCCGAAGGATTCGATTTCAAGTTCGACGACGTCTTTCGCTTTCATCTATAAAAGGGGGCGCGCTGATTCAGCACGCCCGCAAATCTTCGTTATTTTACCAAAACTTTTTTCAAGTGCGCGAATCTCGGAAGCCCGTCTTCGAGCGGAGCCTTGGAATCGCCTTGAATTAAAGGAAGCGCGTAATCGACGTAATCTTGCGTCAAGCCCTTTCCTGCGGGAAGGATCCAGCTTTCGGGGATCTTCTTCTCAGTGTTCGCCGCGAGAGCGACGTCCATCAATTCGGGGGTGCAAACGTAGTCCTTGCCCGGCTTTCTGATGAGGCAGACCATCTTATCCGTCACGCCTTCGACCGCGGCTTGAACCGCTTTCGATCCGCAGGCGAACGCTTCTTCGACGTCCACTTTGCTCGCGAGGTGCGCGGCGCAGCGTTGGAGCAAGCTGAATTCAATCGCGCGGGTCTTTACGCCGAGCTTTTCCTTGACGAGACCGGCGAGCATCGCGCCTACGCCGCCGAGTTGCGCGTGACCGAAGAGGTCGGTCTTGCTGGCGGTAAATTCGCCGACGTACGTTCCTTCCTTGGTCTTGATGCCTTCGGAAACGACGACCATACATTTATTGTCGTTCTTTGCGCAAACGTCTTTGACGCTCGCGATGAACTCGTCGATATCGAACGGAGTTTCGGGGAGATAGATAAGATCCGCGCCGAGACCCTTATAAGAAGCGAGCTGCGCGGCAGCGGTCAACCAACCGGCGTTTCTGCCCATAACTTCGACGACGCAGACCATACCCGTGTTGTAGACGGTGGAGTCGAGTTTGAGCTCCATGATCGAGGTCGCGACGTACTTCGCGGCGCTGCCGTAACCCGGGCAGTGATCGGTCCCGAAGAGGTCGTTATCGATCGTCTTGGGGACGCCCATTACGCGGCACTCGTAACCGCTCTGCTGCATGTACTTGCTGACCTTGTTGCAGGTGTCCATGCTGTCGTTTCCGCCGTTATAAAGGAAATAGCGGATATTGTATTTCTTAAAGACTTCAAGGAGTCTCTTATAATCGGTCTCATCCACGTCCGCGCTTTTGAGCTTATAGCGAACGGAACCGAGAGCGGAAGACGGGGTGTTTTTGAGGAGTTCGAGCTCTTTCATATCTTCTTTCGAGATATCGTAAAATTGCTCGTCCAAAATACCTTTGATTCCGTGCGCCGCGCCGTACACGTTCGTGATGACGTCGGAATGTTTCAACGCTTCGATGAAAACGCCCGCCGCGCTCGAATTGATGACGGACGAAGGACCGCCCGATTGACCGAAAATAAGTGCGCCTTTTAATTGTTCCATAATATCCTCCAAATGGTTTGAGGCTCACGCCTCGTTTTATCTTTTCGTAACTCTTTTTACAGGCTGAGCATCGTCGCCTGTTCGTACAGTTTCTCGTCGAAATACGGCTTGATCGCAAGCGCGTCCGCGATCGGCATTTCGATGACCTGACCGCCCTTGACGCCGACGACGAGACCGCCTTTATTCTCTTTCAAAAGTTCGACCGCGCGAATGCCGAGACGGCTCGCGAGGACGCGATCGGACATCGTCGGAGAACCGCCGCGCTGAATATAGCCGAGGACGGTCGAACGGATCGAAAGACCCGTGCGCGCCTTGATCTCTTTCATCGCTTCGTCCAAGGGACAAGCGCCTTCCGCGAGGACGACGATACCGCTCGTCTTCCCGACCGCGTTGCCGCGGAGAAGGACGGACGCCACTTCGTCGAAATCGACGGGATGCTCGGGAACCAAAATGACTTCCGCGCCGCCCGCGAGACCCGCGTGAAGCGCGATTTGACCGCTGTGACGACCCATCACCTGGACGATGACAACGCGCTCGTGAGAACTCATCGTGTCGCGAAGGTTATTGATCGCGTTGACGGCGGTGTTGACCGCGGTGTCAAAACCGATCGTGAAATCGGTGTAGCCGAGGTCGTTATCGATCGTCCCCGGGATGCCGATGGTCTTGATCGAAAAATCGTTATAAAGTTCGTTCGCGCCGCGAAGAGAGCCGTCTCCGCCGATGACGACGAGACCGTCCACGTTATGATTGGCGAGCGCGAGCGCCGCTTTCTTTCTTCCGTCGTAGGTTGCGAATTCTTCCGAACGAGCGGAGCGAAGGATCGTGCCGCCGCGCTGGATCGTATCCGAAACGGTGCGTCTCGAAAGCATATGAAGATCGCCCTCGATGAGACCGATATATCCTCTTTCGACGCCGTACACTTCGAGATTGTAATAGCTCGCCGCGCGAACGACCGCACGGATCGCCGCGTTCATGCCGGGCGCGTCTCCGCCCGAAGTCAAAACCGCAATACGTTTCATAAGCTACCTTCCTTTTCAAAAAGATAAAAATATTGTAACACGGCGACGAAAAAAAAGACAAATACTTTGCTTTAATTAGCTAAAAAACCGATATAAATAATATACGTTATAAAATGCGACTGCGAGAAAAAACGGCAAAAGACCTGCCGAGCGAACGGGAGAACGGATGACTTTCGCGCTCGGCGAACGCAAGCGAAGAAAAACGAAACGGACGCGCGGATTGCCGCTCTTTATTTCTTGCGCTCTTTGATCTCCACGTTCTCCGGGCCGAAGACTCCGTACAGCTCGGCGATCAGGCTGTCGCTGTCCGCGACGGTTCGCTCGAAGAGATAGTACTTGCCCGCAATATTCATATAGAGTTGCACGCCGCCTTTATAGGCGCTCGTGATGCGGTCGAGTTTTTGATACGCCGCCTGATATTCGTTCGGAAGACGGACGACGAAGACGACGTTTCTCGCGGGCTTTTCCTGCGCCGCGGGCTGCGCTTCGCTCTTTTCCGCCGCTTGCCACGGGCGAACGGAACGAAGATTCAACGTGTATTTTCCGTCGCGATCTTTCAAGACACCGTCCGCAAGGACGATGTTTCCGTTTTTGATGAGGTCTTTGCAACGGGAAAACGTTCCGCCGTAGGCGACCGCTTCGATGATCCCGTCGAGATCCTGCACTTTCAAGATCGCCATTTCGTTGCCGCTCTTATCGACCTTTTTAACGACGTCGATCAGCATACCCGCCGCCGTCACCTGCTCGCCGTCCAGCGATTTGACTTCGACGACGGAGTCTTCGTTTTGCTGCGCTTCGAGGTAAGCCTCCTCGGCTTCGGCGACTTGCGCGGTCGAGAAAGAGATCGACTTATACCCTTCCCTGTAATCTTCGAGCGGATGCCCGGAGAGATACAAAGAGAAGACTTCGAACTCGTTTTCGAGGATCTGCTTTCTCGGGAGTTCGGGCATCTTTACGAGATCCGCGTCCACGTTCAGATCCTCGATCTCGTCGAACAGCGAGAACTGCCCGGACATCTTGCGCTTATTGTCCTCGGCGGTCGCGGACATCACTTGCTCGTAATTCGCGAGCAAGGTCGCGCGGTTCTCCCCGAGGCAATCGAACGCGCCCGCTTTGATCAGGTTTTCGACCATCGCGCGGTTCGGCATCGAACTTTGACGGCGGAAGAAATCGGAAAGGCTCTTATATTTCCCGCCCCGTTTTCTCTCTTCGACGACATGGCGCGCCGCGTCCTCGCCGACCGCCTTGACGGCGACCAAGCCGAAACGGACGGAGGTCCCGTTCGTCGTAAAGAAGACGTCGCCTTCGTTGATATCGGGTTTCAGGACGTCGACGCCCTTGGTGCGAAGATAGGTAACGTACTTCGCGACTTCTTTGATATTCGTGATACGGTCGTTGATAACGGCGGTAATGAATTCGGGCGTGTAGTACTTTTTCAAATACGCCGTTTCGTAAGAAAGGACGGCGTAAGCCGCAGCGTGCGATTTGTTGAACGCATACTTCGCGAAATCCGCCATATCGTCGAACAGTTTGGTCGCGACTTCTTCCGAAACGCCGCGCTTCAACGCGCCTTCGACGGCGGTCAACTTCTTTTTTACGTTCTCGGGCGAACCGTGGAAAAAGATCTTCTTCTGCTCGTCCATCAGTTTCGCTTTCTTCTTGCTCATGATACGGCGCAGAATATCGGCGCGACCGTAACTGTATCCCGCGATCTCGCGCGCGATCTGCATGACCTGCTCTTGATAGACCAAGCAACCGTAGGTCATTTCGAGGATCGGGCGCAAGCGTTCGTCCAAATAGACGATCTTATCGGGGTTGTTTTTATTTTCGAGGTACTTCGGAATACTGCTCATCGGACCCGGGCGATAGAGAGAAATCCCTGCGATGATATCTTCGAGCGAGGTCGGGCGAAGCTGAGTCATAAAGCGTTTCATCCCGCCTTGTTCGAGTTGGAACACCGAGTCGGTGTCGCCCGACGCAATCAGCTTATAAACCTCGGGGTTATCGTAACCGAGTTTATGAAAATCGATGTCCACGCCGTGATTTTCCTTGATGTAGATTTTGGCTTTATTGACGTCCGTCAGCGTAACGAGACCCAAAAAGTCCATTTTAAGCATTCCGAGTTCTTCGACTTGGTCTTTCGGGTACTGCGTCGTTACGACTTCGCCGTTTCTTTGAAGCGGGACGAAATCGCCGACGATCTCTTTACAGATGACGACGCCCGCCGCGTGCATACCCGTGTTTCTCGGCATTCCCTCGACTTTGAGCGCCATATCGAGGACTTTGCGGATCGTCGGGTCGCTTTCATAGAGTTGGATCACGTCCGGGCTTTTCTGCTCGACGTGTTTTTCATCCCTGCCGAGAATGCCTTTGATGCTCATTTTGCCATTCGCTTCGGGAAGCATTTTTACGAGTTTATCGACGTCCGCATAGGGCACGCGATAAACGCGCGCGACGTCCTTAATCGCCTGCTTCGCCGCAAGCGTTCCGAACGTTATGATCCTCGTGACGCGCTCCGCGCCGTACTTTTCGCGGACGTACTGAATGACGTTTTCGCGCCCTTCCATGCAGAAATCGATATCGAAGTCGGGGTTCGAGACTCTTTCGACGTTCAGGAAACGCTCGAAAATCAAGTTAAAGCGCAAAGGATCGACGTTCGTTATTCCGATCGCATAGGCGATGATACTGCCGACGCCGCTTCCGCGCCCCGCTCCGACGGGGATCCCGTGTCGGCGTGCGTAATCGATAAAGTCCCAAACGATCAAATAGTACTCCGCGAAGCCCATTTTGATGATGACGGAAAGCTCGTACTCCATTCTCTCTTTGATCTCGTCCGTGATCACGGGATAACGACGAACGATGCCCTCGTAAGCAAGGCGCCTGAGATATTCCGCGGGGGTCTCGCCCGTCGGGGGGACGTAAGGCGGGAGCAACGGCAAATGGAACTTGATCTCGACGTTACATTTATTCGCGATCTCGATCGTGTTATCAAGCGCTTCGGGAACGTTCGGGAAGAGTTCTTCCATCTCCTCGGCGGTCTTGAAATAATAGTAAGGTCCGTTCATTCGCATACGGACTTCGTCGTCGATATAGCGCGCCGTTCCGATACAAATCAAAACGTCCTGCATTTCCGCGTCCTCTTTTTCGATATAGTGGACGTCGTTCGTCGCGACGACTTTGATCCCGAGCTCTTTGCTCATTTTCAAAAGGTTGACCGTCGCTTTCTTTTCCTCGGGGATTTCGTGATTTTGGATCTCCAAATAGAAATCCTCGCCGAACACGTCCTTGAACCACAGCGCGAGTTCGCAGGCTTTGTCGTAGCGATCGTTATTGATCGCGCGGGGAATGATACCCGCCAAGCAGGCGGACAAACAGATCAAGCCTTCGGAATGCGCTTTGATCGCGTCGAAATCGATGCGGGGATGGGTGTAAAATCCGTCCACCCAAGCGATCGTGTTGAGTTTGCAAAGGTTATAATACCCCGTCTCGTTTTTCGCGAGAAGGATCAAGTGATACGTCGAGCTCGAACGATCTTTGACGTGCAGATTCTCGCACATATAAAATTCGCAACCGATGATCGGTTTGATCCTAAGCTCCTTGTAACGCTCGAAATCATCCGCGGTAACGACGATATCGTCCGGATCGAATTCCTCGCCCGCTTTGGTCTTTTCCTCGATCAAAGCCTTTTTGACTTGCGCCTCGAAATCCGCTTGCGCCGCGTGGAAAAAATCCACCGCGCCGTACATATTGCCGTGATCGGTGATTGCGACGGAGCGCATCCCGAGCGAGCGCGCCTTCTTAAAAAGGCGGTCGATCCTCGCCGCGCCGTCCAGCAAAGAATATTCCGTATGTAGATGCAAATGAACAAAATCTCTCATTGTTTCCTCTTTTGACGATCGATTTTATAAGATCGCGCGAAGCGCCTCGATGACCGCGGCGGCGTCTTTCCCTTCCGCGTAAACGACGAGTTCCGCGCCCTTTTTATACGAAAGAGTCACGATCCCCATCAAGCTTTTCGCATTCGCGCCTTTATCTCCGTACAAAAGGCGGCTTTCCGCTTTGAAGGAACCCGCGGTTTCCGCGATCTTTTTCGCGGCGGACAGATCGAGATCTTTTTTCGCTTTAACCGTTACTTTCATCCTCTTCCTCCCGAAGGGCGTTTACCATTTCGCCGATCTTTTCAAATCTGTGATATAAGCCGCTCTTGGAGATCTTTTCGGGAAGCCTTTCCCGAAGCTCTTCGAGCGACGCGTCTTTATATTCGAGCCTTGCCTTCGCGACCGAGGCGAGTTCTTCCGGAACGCCGTAAAACGAAGTGTGTTCCTTTAAGTACAATGCGTCGTTATACTGCTTGACTGCCGCGCTCATCGCTTTATCCATATTCGCCGCCGAAAGGTTGGACGCGCGCTGGATCTTGGTTTTTACCTCGGTCAGAACGAGCTTGTCCTGAACGGCAAGGACGGTCTTATTCGCGCCGGCAAGCGCGAAGAAATCGCTGATCGCCTGCGCTCTGCGCGAAGTCAGGCAAAACTTCCCGTCCCTTTCGCTTTTCGAAAGGACGATCTCCTCTCCTTCGAGAAAAGAGCGGAACTCGTCGGCATACTCTTCGAGGTCGAAGACGAAAGTCAGCCGCATCGCTCCCGACGCGCGGCTCAGGCTCCCGCAGGAAAGGAAAACGCCGCGAACGTACGCCGCGGGATCGGAAACGTAAGCGATATTGCTTTTCAAACCGCTGTCCAAAAGCGTGATCGCTCCGCCCGAAACGCGGATCTTTTTTAAGTCGGTCAATAACGACAGCGCCGTCCTGCTCCGCACGGACACCGTAAAGTATCTCTTCCTGCGCTTATCTTCGGGCGCGGTGATCCCGATCTCCCCGTCGTAGGAATAGGCGCGCTTCAAATAGGACGAGAAAGCGAGCGCAAGGCGATAATCGTGCGTGGAATAAAAGAGGTAATAGCCTCTTTCGTCCTTGCCGAGCTCGCCGCCGAACGAAAGGATCGCTTGGACGAAATCGTCCCCGAGATCTTCTTCGCAAAGCGCAAACAATTCTTCTTTGACCGATTGATCCGTTACCATCCGATCTTCTCCACTTCGTATTCGAGGAGGACTCCCTGCTCTTCGGCAACCTTTTTTCGAACGGTCTCTCCGATCTCGAAAAAGTCTTCCGAAGACGCGCCGCCCTCGTTTACGATAAAATTACAATGCTTTTCGGATAGGCGCGCGCCGCCGATCTTCAAGCCTTTCAGCCCCGTTTTTTCGATATAGATCGCGGCGGGGACCGATCCGCATTTCCGAAACACGCTTCCCGCGGATCGCCCCTGCGGTTGCGTTTGCAAACGTTTTTCGCGCATAGATCGGATTCTTTCCCCAATCTTCTCTCCGTCCCCTTCTTCAAGAGCAAACGCCGCGGAAAGGACGATCGAATCTTTCGGAAGTTTCGCCCGATGATGGGAAAACCCGAGTTCGGACGGGGAAAGCCTTTCGATTTTATTCCCGACGAGCGCGGTGACGAACGAAAGCCCGTCCGAGATCGCCTGACCGAATGCGGAAGCATTCGTTCGGATCGCGCCGCCGACCGTCCCGGGAATTCCCGAAGCGAATTCGACGCCCGAGAGCCGAGCGGCTTTCGCGAAAGCGGAGAGCCGCGGCATTTTTACGCCCGCGCCGACTTCGAGGACGCGCCCGCAAGCGCGCTCCCCGCGAAACGCGTCGAGTTTTACGATCGCGCCCGCGAATCCCGCCGAGGGAAGAAGGACGTTGCTTCCGCCGCCCATCACGAGACGCGGGATTCCCCGCAAGATCTCTTCGAGCGCGAGAAGCCTTTTTACGTTCTCGGGATAAACGACGATCGCGACGGGACCGCCCGAACCGAACGTCGTCAGCGTTTCGCCCGAAACGCCGATCCGATAGGCGTAGTTTTCTTTTTTCAGTCTTTCGATTTCTTCCGAAATAATATCCGACATAGCGGTATATTATATGGAAGTCGGGAAGGATTATTCGCTCCTTTTCAAGCGTTCTTCCAGTTCCTGCGGCGCGCTGTACCCCATTTCTTTCAGGCGAAGCGCCGCGACCGCCGCCTCGATGACGACGAACAGATTTCTTCCCGCCTTGACGGGAATTTCGAGCTTCGGAATGCTGACGCCGAGGATCTCCTCGCGCAGATTTTCCTCACCGATGCGCTCGTAGGTGTTGCCGTCTTCCCACTCGACGAGTTCGAAGACCGCGTCCACAGATTTATTGACGCGGACGGCGACCGAGCCGAACAACCGCTCGACGTTAATGATCCCGACGCCGCGGATTTCAAGCATATGACGAATCAGATCGGGCGATCTGCCGATCAGAATATCTCCCTTTCTGCGAATGATGACGCTGTCGTCCGCGACAAGCCTATGCCCCCTGTGGACGAGTTCGAGCGCGACTTCGCTCTTTCCGATCCCGCTTTGCCCTTTGAGAAGGACGCCCATTCCCGCGACGTCCACCAAGACGCCGTGCAGCGTGATCTCTTCCGCGAGCGCAGAAGAGATAAATTCGCTGATCTTCGCTCCGATCACGCCCGTGATCTCGGAAGACGCAAACAGCGGGACGCCGTTTTCTTCCGCCGCCTCGATGAGTTCGGGGAGGGGTTTGATCCCTCTCGCGATGACCGCGCAGGGGATCTTCAATGCAAACATACGCTTTGCCCGTTCCAGCAAAATATCTTTCGGAAGGCTCATCGCAAAGCTCATTTCCGCGCTTCCGAAGACGACGACGCGACTCGGCGCGAAGAAAGTCTCGTAGCCGGCGAGGAAAAGCCCCGGGCGGCAAACCGCGGAAGTGGAAAACGTCATTTCGTCTTCCCCTTTCGGGAGATAGACGGGCGTCAAAGACAGAGCGGAAATAAAGTTCTCCGTTTTTACGGCGCTTTTGGTTTGCTCTTCCTTTTCTTTGTTATACTTTCCGAGCATAAGCCCCTCCTTTCGGCGAATCGCCGCGAGAATTACAGTTCGTCTTTAAGGATTCTTTCGATCAAATCGGCGACCCCGTCTTCCGTTATGGGCGGGAGGACGACGTCCGCTTCCGTTTTAAGACCTTCCACCGCGTTTCCGACCGCCGCGCCGACCGCCGCCGCGCGGATCATCGAGAGATCGTTCAGATTATCGCCTACGGCGACCGTCTTTTCGCGCGGGATGCCGAGGTAATCGGCAAGCGCGAGCACGCAATTTCCTTTCCCCGCTTTCGCGCTCGTGATTTCAAGAAAGATCGGGGAACTTTTCGAGACTTCGACCGCCTCGCCGAGGAGCGCGCGGACTTCTTTTATGCAATCGTCGATCACGCCTTCGGGGACAATGCCCATGATCTTATTCGGGCAAAACGAGGAAGGAAGCGCAAGGGACAAAGGCGCGTGGACGAAGGTCGGTTCGACCGCGCAATATTCGGAATACGCCTTGGAAAGAGGGTTCTCTTCTTTTACGAAAAACTCTTTATCCGAATAAGCGTGAAAGACGTAATTCCTTTCTTCGAAATAGCGAAACGCCTTCATTGCGAGATCATTCGGAAGGGGAAAACTGCGGATGGGTTCACCCGAATCCACGCGATAAAACGCCGCGCCCTGACAGGCGACGCAATAGTCGTCCGCGCCGACCGAAGCGATAAGCTTTCGGATCGATGGATAGATGCGCCCCGTCGCGATGACGAAGGTCCCGCCCGCTTCGCGATACGCCGCGATCGCCTTCTTTACTTTGGGGCTGACCTCTTTTCCGTTATAGATCGTCCCGTCAAAATCACTTGCAATCAAAGAGTATTTCATAAGTCCGTTTCCGTGTTTTATATTATAACTTATAGCGAGTACTTTATCAACAGGAAAAAAAGAGTTTTTCGCGAGGGTCGGGTCGAACGACCGAAAAAAGGCGCGTCGAAACGCCCTTCCGCAAATCTTTATAAAAAAGAAAAATACTTATTTTTTATCCGCAAAAAACGCCGCGATCTTTTCCGCCGCGGGACGCGTGACTCCCTTGACTGCGGCGATCTCGTCCGCCGAAGCGGAGCGAAGCTCGTCGAGCGATCCGAACGCCTTGTGTAAAGTCTTGACCGTCTTTTCGCCGACGCCTTCGATTTCGAGAAGCATACTTTTTACGCTGCGTTTCGCGCGAAGTTTTCGGTGAAACGTGATCGCGAAACGGTGCGCCTCGTCGCGAATGCGGATCAAAAGCCGAAGCGCGAACGCAGATTTCGGCAGGCGGATCTCTTCGCCCGTCGGAAGGACGATGATCTCTTCTCTTTCCGCAAGCCCGATCATCGGGATCTCCTCGCCCGCTTCTTTCATCGCTTCCATCGCGTAATGCACCTGCCCGATGCCGCCGTCTATGACGAGGAGATCGGGGCGAACGGAAAAGGAGGAATCTTTTCCCTCTTTCAGTCGCTCGAATCGGCGAGACAGCGTCTCTTTCATACAAGCGAAGTCATTATTCCCTTCGACGGTCTTGATCCGAAAGGTGCGATACATTTTCGCGTCCTTTTCCCCTTTCGTAAAGACGACCATAGAGCTGACTTTATCCGTCCCGCTGATATGACTGATATCGAAACACTCGATCCGATCGAGCGAAGAATCCAGCCCCAAAAGATCGGCGAGGTTTTTCGAGGCGCCCGTCGTCAAGCGGTCTTTTCGAGAGAGTTCGGCGGTCGAACGCGAAAGATATTCGACGGCGTTTTTCGAAGCGATCTCCGCGAGTTGCGCGCGGACGCCCCCTCTCGGGGAAGAGACGGTAACCTTTTCTCCTTTCTTTTCGGACAGAAGCGAAGAAAGCGCTTCCTCGTCCGGCAGAGGGACGGAAGTGACGACGCCCTCCGCGACGATCCCGCCGTCATAATAACGATTGATGAAACTCGAAAGCGTTCCCGCGAGGTCGATGCTCGCGTCGCGAACCGCGAATTTTTCGCCGCCGACGATCTTTCCGCCGCGAACGATCAAAGTCGCGACCGCCATTCCGTCGCCGCCCGACGCGATCGCGAAAACGTCGAGATTGAAATCGTTCGGGAGCGCGGCGATCTGCCTGCGGATCATTTTTTCGAGGGTCTCGATCCGATCGCGATAAAAGATCGCCTGCTCGTACTGCATATTCTCGGAAGCCTCGCGCATTTTCCGCTCTAAGTTATCGCGGATCGTGTCGTCGTTCCCGTTCAAAAAAGCGATGACGTCGTTCAGGACCGCGCGGTATTCCTCTTTCGTAACCTTCCCGGAGCAAGGCGCGAGACATCGCCCGATATGCGCGTTCAGGCAAGGACGGTGACTTTTCGGAATCTTTTCCATATTCAAAGCGCACTCGCGGACGGGGAACGCCGAATGGATCAGCCGCAGCATTTCCGTAGCCGATATCCCGACCATATACGGTCCGAAATAGCGCGCTTTATCCGCTTTCAATCGGCGAATGATCTCGACCCGAGGAAAGGGTTTCGACAGGTCGATCCGCAAAAAGGGATAGAGTTTATCGTCTTTCAAAAGAATATTGTAAAAAGGCTTATGGAATTTGATCAGATTGTTTTCGAGGACAAGGGCTTCCTCTTCGGTGCGCGTGATGATATAGTCGAAATCGCAAACCTTTTCGACCATCGCAAGGACCTTTTCCGCTTTGGGGGACGCATTGAAATAGGAACGGACGCGGTTTTTGAGATTCTTCGCCTTCCCGACGTACAGGATCTCCCCTTTTTCGTCCATCATTTTATAAACGCCGCTATCCTCCGGCAGTTCTTTGAGTTTTACCCGAATTCCTTCGTTCATAATTCTATTATACAACGCTTTCGAAAAAAACAAAAGCACCTTCCGAAAGCAGAAAATCGGCGCAGCCTTTCGGTTGCGCCGAACTCCGTTTTCTTACGAAAGAGAAATCCTCATCGCGGGAAGGATGCCGCGGGACAGGACGTAAACGTCGTAATGCGATATAGCTCCGCTCGGATCCACGCATCTCGCGCGATGCGCGATTTCGTTATTCGGAGAGCGAAGCCACCAATCACCGTTCCCCTGATCGTTTGCGTTCAAGCCATTTTTAATCGCGTAATCGGTCGCGGCGATCTTGCGATCGTCATTCGATGAAAACCCGAGCGAAGAGTTCGTCGCTTCCGCATAACTCAAAAGGAAAAACAGGTCTTCCGTGTCGTCGCAAGCGTTCGGATTGCTTGCGTAGCCGGTGGAAGCCACGCCGTTATCCACCGTCGTTGACTCGATATATTCGAGTTGCGCCGCGGTAAACACTCGGTTTTTGAAATCCGAATTCAAATATTCACGAATGTCGCTATCTTTATAACCATTGGATCCGACGTCATACTTCCGCGCGTCCAAAACGCATTCGCTGATGAGGAAGAAGATTCCGCTTTGGTTCCTCGCAATACGCCACTTGATCGGCTCGTACTTATAAACCGAAGTCTCGCCGTTCCTATAAATCGCGCGATAATTCGCGCCGTCGTAAAATACGTCGACGAAATAATAATTCTTATTCTCGGACAAGCGCCAAGAGAAAGCGTCATCCTCCGTCGGCAACAGACCTGCGCGGGCAGATACTTCTTCCGCCAAACTCGCGTCGGTCACTTTGGATTGAAGATACGTCCCGAAAAGCACGTACTGCCCGTTCGCAGCAGGTTCGCCCGCCGCGTTCACCCTTTGGATCATTTGATCGCCGCAACGGGTGCAAACGCCGTCCGAATAATCGTGCGCGATCGCGCCGCAGTAGGAGCAAAAGCACCCGACGGACTTTTCATGCGAACACACGGAAAAAGACGCCGTATAGGTGACGTTTTTTCTTCCCATATCGAAAGAATACGTCTTTTCCTTCGTCAATAGTTCTTCGCCGTCATACCAGCCGTTCCACAAATATCCCGCGTACGATCTCGCGGACAAAGTAACGTTTTCGCCCTCTCTTTTCTTTCTTTCGGTGATCTTGGTATACGTTCCCGCGTCTTCGAGATCGGTATTCGTCGAAACGGTATAGGCGATAAAGCGCGCTTCCAAAGACGCCTCGCGCATCGGCATCGTAAACACGAATTCACCCTCTTGCGAGACCAAAGCATCGCCCTCATACCATCCGACGAAAGTATATCCGTCATTCGGCGAAGTCCTGAGTTCGACTCGCGTTCCGGTCTTAACGAGGATATCGACGTACTTCGTAAAGAACCCGCCCGCCGTATCGTTCGTAGAAGTCGAGAAACGCCAACCGTCTTTCTTATCGAATATCGCCGTGTAAGACAAGTCCTTCGCAGGCATCTCGAACGTGTACGTCGGATCCGCGGAAACGCGGGACTCGCCGTCATACCAACCGATAAAGATATATTCTTCGCTCGGCTCCGCCGCCAACGTTACTTGATCCAAATAGGCGTACTCTTTATCCTTACAGCTCGTATAGGTTCCGCCCGCCTCATCGTTCACTTCCGTATTCAAGGTAAAGATTTGATTCGCGTATTTCGCGGTATAGGTCGAATCCTTCGCGGGCATATTGAACGTGTATTCGAGTTCGGCGGAAAGTCGCTTCGTCCCGTCGTACCAACCGACGAAATCGTAGCCCGTTTTAACGGTCGCGGTCAACGTTACGCTCTCGTCGAAGAGTTTTTCTTCTTTATCGAGCGCCGTGTATTCTCCCGCGTCGGGATTGCTGATCTGCGTCGAAAGTTTATAGCGCATTCTTTCGAATCTCGCCGTATAGGTGACGCTTTTCGCAGGCATTTCGAACGTATAATTCAAATCCGAAGAAAGCAGGTCTTCCCCGTCGAACCAACCTGCGAAAGAATACCCCGTATTCGATAAAGCGGTCAAAGTCACGCTTTCGCCCGGCTTCTTAACTTCCGCGGAAAATTGCGTAAACGTTCCCGCATTCTCCGCATTGCTTTCGGTCGTTATCGTGTAGACTTTTTTCTTCCCCGACGAGCCGCCCTTACACGCGGTAAAAGTAACTCCGATCGCGAGAACGAGCAGCAGGCAAACCAAACAGAATACGAGCGTTTTTTTCATCCTTCCTCCCAAAGAGCAAAACTCCCTTTATGCGGTTTTCTCTTAAAACGTCCTTTCTCGGCGAACGCCGAATCAAAACTTCTTTTATTATAGTATAAAACTATTTACAAATCAAGAGGAAAGATTTGACGGTTTCGAGCGCGAAAACCCGAAACGCCCTTCATAAGATCGCGCGGCGAATTCAAAATCCGAGAAAAGAGACGCCCGCGTCGAAAACCGAAAGAATCTTTTTATTCCCGATCGAATAATAGACGATCTTCCCCTTTCTGCGGGTCTTTACGAATCTTAGGGAGCGAAGGAAGGCAAGTTGATGGGAAACCGTGCTTTGATTTTGCCCGAGCATCAGGCAAAGATCGGTCACGCACATTTCGGTAATGCAAAGGGAAGACAGGATACGGACGCGGGTCGCGTCGGAGAAGACCGAAAAAAGATCGGCGAGATCGGCGGCGACCTCGTTTTTCGGTAAATAGTATCGGACGACGTTCTGGTCGTGCGGGGAAAGGATCAGAGGTTTTCTCTCGTCAAGGGCGTTCACAACTTTATCCTAATCGGCATATACCACATTGTCAACGCGAAAAAAAGGCGAAATCACTCGCATAACGGGCGGTTTTGGCAGAAAGGGAGGATTTTATGCAAAACGGTGGGATGCTTTTGATCTTACTGCTTTTATTGATCTACACGTTCGGCGGCGACGGAAGCCTTACGAGCGAAAATCTGACGCTCATCGTCCTCGCCCTATCCTTCCTCGTTTCGGGCGCGCACAGCGGTTGCGGGTGCGGCGACTTGGCGGGCGTCTAACGGCGGCTCGCGAGAGCGTTCCCGAAACGGCGTTCCAACATCCGATACAGCCCCGCATAGGCAAAATCGAACAGGATGAAGACGAGCGTCAGCCCGAACGCGAGGACAAGATACTTTCCGTAATTCGGGAGCGCGTCGAGGATCGGGAAATCTTCGAGCGTCAAGCTCATCAAAAAGAAACAACCGAAAAAAGAAGCGTTCGCAAAGACGACTTCAATCGGCAGACAGAGAATCGATTTTTTCAGATATTTCCGAAGATAATAAAACAAAATCGGATAAGGTCCGAACATCAGCGCGAACGGCAAAAAAGAAAGATAGCCGACGAATAAAAAAGAAAGCGCCGCCGAAGCGACGTAGGACAGGATCGCGCCCCTGCCGCTCCCCGCGATCAGGGGAAGCGATAAAGCGACCGACGAAAGCGCGTAAAAGGCGACGGTCGCAGGCTCGACGAAATGCGCGAGAACGACCGCAATCACGGCGAGAGCCGCCGTAACGCCCGAGATCGCAACTTCTTTCGCCGAGATTTTTTTCATTAACAGCAGCGGATCAGATCGCCGCCCATACATTCGCAGCAACAGTCGGCGCAAAGAAGACTCATACAGCAATCGCTTCCGTCCACGCGCGGACGGGAACGCCCCATTTCCTCGTAGATATCGTAGCCCGCGCGACCGGCGTTCGCCCCGGAAGCCGCTCCGCCCGAAGTCTCTCCGTAAGAAGAAGCGTCGTGTTGCTTCATCCTCTCCATCGTCTCTTTGTACTTCTCGTTTTGAGGATCCATATTGATCGCCATATCGAGCTGAGCTTTTGCCTCGTAGTACCAGCCTTTCGCGTGATAGACGGCGGATTGATAATAGTGCCAATCCGCGTCGCGCTCGGAGATCTTATCCAGCGCGGCTTGCGCTTCGCCGATCTTTTTCGCTTTCAAAAGAGCAACGACGTGCTCGTAGATCCCTTTGACTTCCGCGCCGGAAGAAAGCCTCTCCATAACTTCGCGATAGGCGTCTTCGAGCTCGGAAAGTTTTTTCGCCGCGCGTTTTCCGCCGTCTCCCTCGACGTGGATCTCTTGGCGATATTCGTTTTTCAGGCGTTCGTAAGCCTCTTGAACTTCGGCTTGCGTTGCGTTCTCGTCAACGCCCAAAATTACAAACGGATTTTTGAACATTTTCCATTCTCCTTCTTTGAAATCGCGTCGAACCGACTGCGAAGCCCGTACCACAAGACGTTCGTGACGATCCCTTCGCTTTCCGAAAGCTTGATCTCCCGATAAGCGATTTCGATCGCGCGAATGATTTCTTCCATTAAAAACCGAACGTCCTCGCCGTGGTTTTTCATCAGGTCGCTCGCGGATTTTTCCCCGAACGTCCGATAAAAAGCGTTAAACCTTTTCTTCTTTACGTCTTGATCGTAATCGTCCAGCGCGTCCATATAACAGACGTATTTTCCGAGGTGATATCCGAGCCTTTCGATGGAATCGGAGTTTTTTTCTCCCGCGAGAAAACCGAACGTCTTTTTCATCATATCCGAAAAAGGTTCCGCCGCCGCGTCAAGCCCGCCTCCCGCTTTCTCTTCTTCTCTTTGACGAAGGAAGCATTCGTCCGCAAATGCCGCGATCTCTGGCGATTTCGCCCTCGCCTTCCGAACGTTTCGAGAAAAAAGAATGCGCCTGAAAAGATTCGTCTCGCCGTCTTCACGATCGTCTTTGAGTTTCAATCCGAGCAAGATCAAATTGAGTCTCGCGACTTCGAGCGAAGTCTCTGAGACGTCCGCGACCGCGCGTTTTTTCGGATTCAAAATACATCGCTTTTGAACGATCTTCGGCTTTTCGCCGCGGATATCGGCGAAGAAAAGATTGATAAACGCCGCGTCGTAATTCACGGACAATCGAGCCGTCTGCCCCGCGCTTTTTTTCATCGCGTGGCACAGCCCACAGTAATAGGCGCGAAACAAAGCGTAATCGCGCATATAAAGATTGGGTTTATCGGGAAGGACGTATCCGAACATCAGTCAGCGACGAATCCGATCTTCTTTTTGACCTTGCGAAGCGTTCGGAATGCGATGCGGGAAGCCTTCTCGGCGCCTTCTTTCATAATGCGTTCGAGCTCCGCTTTATCCGCCATAAAGGTCGCGTACTTTTCCTGCACGGGACGAAGCGCGTCCGCGACCGCCTCTCCGACCGCGATCTTGAAATCGCCGTAGCCTTTTCCTTCGAAGCGGTTTTCCGCGCTTTCGATCGACTCTCCGCTGAACGCCGAATAGATCGAAAGAAGGTTCGAGATGCCGGGTTTATCTTCGGAAAAGACGATCCTGTTATCGCTGTCCGTCACCGCGCGCTTGAATTTCTTCATGATAAGATCGGGCGGATCGATAATGGATACCGTAGCGTTCTGATCCTTATCGGATTTGCTCATTTTTTCGAGCGGGTTTTGCAGGCTCGTAATCTTCGCGCCCTGCTTGGGAATAAAGGGCTCGGGGACGACGAAAGTTTCGCCGTAACGATTATTGAACCGAATCGCAAGATCGCGCGCGAGTTCGAGATGCTGCTTTTGATCCTTTCCGACGGGGACGAGATCGGTCGCGAATAAAAGAATGTCCGCCGCCATAAGGACGGGATAGGTCAAAAGACCCGCGTTAATATTATCCTCGTTTTTACGGGATTTATCCTTGAACTGCGTCATCCTTTCGAGTTCGCCGATATAAGTCAGGCAGGAAAGGATCCAGCAAAGTTCGGAATGCTGCGGAACGTTGGACTGAACGTACAAAATGCTCTTTTCTGGGTCGAGACCGCAAGCCAAAAACTGCGCGAAGAAAGAATACGTCCTCTCGCGAAGCTCTTGGGGGATCTGTTTGACCGTCATCGCGTGTTGATTCGCGACGGCGAACAGGCATTCGTTTTCTTTTTGCAATTCAAGCCAATTTTTGACCGCGCCGATGTAGTTTCCGATCGTAATGCAACCGGTGGGCTGGATGCCGCTGTAAATTCTCATTGTCTATCCACTCTCTCCATTACTTTTTGCTTGATCTCGCTTTTTTTCAAAACGTCGCGGAAACGAACTTCGTAGGTTTCGAGCGCCGCGATCCCTTCGGGGATCTCCATTCCGCTCAGGGAATGCAATTTCTTCACCGCTTTGAACGGATCTTCCACGCGGCTTTCGCCGATCGCTTCGTAGACGTCCTGCGCGAATTTATACGGGCTCGCCGTGGACAAGACGACGACGGGCGTCTGATCGTTCGTGATCATCATATAATTATCGTAGACCGAAAGCGCGACGGCAGTATGCGGATCGACGACGTAACCGTACTCGTCGAAAGCGTTGCTCATCGACTCCATCGTCTCTTCTTCGTCCGCGAAGCCGCCGTAAAAGACGCCGAAAGCGCGGCGGATCACCGACAGAGGAACGGAATACTTGCCCGTTTCTTTGAGTTCCGCCATCAATTCTTTGACCTTTTCTCCGTCGCGATCCGTCATTTCGAAGACGAGTCTTTCGAGGTTGGAGGAGATCAAAATATCCATCGACGGCGAGATCGTCTTGTGAAAATCGCGCGTCGCGTCGTACTCACCCGAATTGAAGAAATCGGTCAAGACGTTATTGATATTGGACGCGCACAACAGTTTATTGACGGGAAGCCCCATCTTAAACGCATAATATCCCGCGAGGATATCGCCGAAGTTTCCGGTCGGAACACAGAAATTGACTTTTTCGCCTTCTTTGATCTCTCCCGAGGAAAGCATATCGGCGTACGCCGAGAAATAATAAGTGATCTGCGGGAGCAATCTTCCCCAGTTGATGCTGTTCGCGGAAGACATAACATAGCCTTTTTCTTTCAGCTCTTCCGCGACCGCCTTATCGGTAAAGATCGTCTTAACGGCGGTTTGCGCGTCGTCGAAATTGCCGCGGATCCCCGCGACGTAAGTATTCTCCCCGCCCGTCGTCACCATTTGAAGTTTTTGCATATCGGAAACGCCTTCATCCGGATAGAAGACCATGATCTCCGTTCCCGCGACGTCCTTGAACCCTTCGAGCGCGGCTTTTCCCGTGTCGCCGCTGGTCGCGACGAGGACGAGCGTCTTCATCTTCTCCCCTCTCTTTTCGCGGCAAGCGGAAATCAATTGGGGAAGGACGGTGAGCGCGACGTCCTTAAAGGCGAACGTCGGGCCGTGCCAAAGTTCGAGGATGAACGCGCCCTCGTCGATCTTGGTCAAGGGGCAAGCGTCCTCGTCGTCGAAACGGGAGTAAGCGCGATTCGCGATCGCGAGAAGCTCTTCTTCGGAAAACTCATCCAAATAAAGCCCCATCACGAACGCCGCGCGCTCCGCGTAGGTCATTTCTTCCATATTCCTGATGTCTTGCATCGTGACTTGCGGAAAACTTTCCGGGACGAAAAGACCTCCGTCCGGGCTTATCCCCGTCAAAATCGCTTCCGTGCCACTCACGGAATGACGTGCGTTCCTCGTGCTGATATATTTCATTTTTTTTATTTTACCTTTTCGGAATCGTAAGAAGAAAGAAAGGAGGGAAGGACGTCGGAGCTGACGCTGAGGACGATCTCCATCGCGCTGTTTTTGCTCGCTTTCGCGATCTCGTCATAGAAGAATTGCATATCTTCGGGTTTCTTACCGGTGACGCGATGCGCGCCGTCGACGTACAGCATATCGATATCCGAGTTGGAAGCCAAAACGCCTTTGACGAAACCCGCGAATTGTTCTTCGCTTCCGACGGCGAAGTTTTCGACGTTGATGAGCCTGATATTGTAGTTAAGCTCGAACTTATAGCGATCGGTATACGTCAGAAAGACGATGCTCCCCGAGCTCTTCTCGACCATTTCGTTCGCTTCCGCGATGATCTTTTGCGTTTTGCCGCTTCCTTTCGCGCCGTAAATAATTCTTAACATATCAAGTCCTCCTTTAAGTAGTTTTCTTTATTATACAACAAGTAAAAGGGAAATTTTACGCGCAAGTTAAAATTTCCCCTTTTTTCTTACTTTTCTCCGCCGAGCTTAACGAATTTCTCGTACAGCACCGGATCCGCTTCTCGGACGAGCGCGTCGAGTTCTCCGTCGCTCATCGCGGGGACGCGGCCGCTTGCGTAAAGCTCGTCCACCTTTTGCTTGACCGCGGCGATAATCGGGTCGGTCTTTTTGACTTTCTCCTCCTCGGGAAGGGAGAAATTATTGTTGATCCAGTAGGCGATTCCCGCGAGACCCGAGTTATTGTCGACGCAAACCGTCGGGGGACGATTCAAGATCTTCGCGGTGTTGAAGATATTGTAGATCTCCTCGTCTTTCATCAACCCGTCGACGTGGACGCCGGCGCGCGTTACGTTGAAATCTCTTCCGACGAAGGGGGTACGCGGCGGGATCTTGTAGCCGATGTCGCGCTTAAAGTATTCCGCGATCTCGGTGATGACCGAAAGGTCCATACCGTCCGTCGTCCCTTTCAGGGAAGCGTACTCCACCGCCATCGCTTCAAGAGGGCAGTTACCGGTGCGTTCGCCGATACCGAGGAGCGCGCAGTTGACGGCGGAACAGCCGTACAGCCAAGCCGTGGCGGCGTTCGTTACGACCTTGTAGAAATCGTTATGCCCGTGCCATTCCATTTGCTCGGAAGGAACTTCGCCGTAACGCCATAAGCCGTAAATCGTCCTCGGGACGCTTCTCGGAAGAGAAGAGCCCGGGTAAGTAACTCCGTAACCGAGCGTGTCGCACGCGCGGACTTTGATCGGGATTCCGCTCTCTTTGGAGAGTTTCATCAATTCGCGGACGAAAGGAACGACGTAACCGTAGGAGTCCGCCCTCGTGATATCTTCGAGGTGGGCGCGGGGAACGATCCCTCTGTCGAGCGCTTTTTTGATAATGGACAAATATTTATCCATCGCTTGCGCGCGCGTCAAATGTAATTTATTGAAAATGTGGTAGTCCGAACAGCTGACGAGGACGCCCGTCTCTTTGATTCCCATTTCTTTGACGAGCTCGAAATCGGAATCGGTGGCGCGGATCCAGCTCGTGATCTCCGGGAACTCGTAGCCGAGCTCTTGGCAAGCGCGAACCGCCGCTCTGTCTTTCTCGCTGTAAAGGAAGAATTCGCTTTGTTTGACGACGCCTTTTTTACCGCCGAGGCGATGCAGCATTTTGTAAAGCTCGACGATCTGCTCCACGGTAAAGGGCTGCATGGATTGCTGACCGTCGCGGAAGGTCGTGTCGGTGATCCAGAGGTTTTCCGGAGTGTTCATCGGCACGGTGAAAAAGTCAAACGCCGTGCGGGGAACGTTTTCATAGTCGAAAAACTCGCGGAAAAGATTGGGTTCCGCCACGTCTTGCAAACTATAAGAATACGTCTGCTCCTGCAACAAATGCTTATGCGAGTTGTAAAAAATCATATCTGCCTCCTCTTACGATCGGTCGCTGTTTTTCAAAAGCTCGTTCTGCTCGTTCAAAGCGAGCGCTTCGATCATTTCAAGCATATCGCCGTCCAAAAACTGTTCCAAACTGTAAAGCGTCATTCCGATGCGGTGATCGGTCACGCGCCCTTGGGGATAATTGTAGGTGCGGATGCGCTCCGACCTGTCGCCGCTTCCGACCTGCGCCTTTCTCTTCTCCGCGTACTCCTTATCCGCTTGCGAGCGATAATAGTCGTACAGCTTCGATTTCAAAACCTTCATCGCTTTCTCTTTATTCTTGATCTGCGATTTTTCGTCCTGACAGGTGACGACGAGTCCCGTCGGGATATGGGTGATGCGGATCGCGCTTTCGGTCTTGTTGACGTACTGCCCGCCCGCGCCGCCCGCGCGATAGGTGTCGATTTTCAGATCGGCGGGATTGAAAGAAGCGTCCACGTCTTCCGCTTCGGGAAGGACGGCGACCGTCGCGGCGGAAGTGTGGATCCTGCCCTGCGACTCGGTCGCGGGAACGCGCTGCACGCGGTGCGCGCCGCTCTCGTATTTGAGTTTGCTGTACGCGCCTTTACCCGACACCAGAAACACCGCTTCTTTTACGCCGCCGAGATCGGTCATATTGATATCGACCTCTTCGGTCTTCCAACGCATCCGCTCGGCGAAACGCATATACATCCGCATCAAAACCGCGCCGAAAAGGCTCGCTTCTTCGCCGCCCGTTCCCGCGCGGATCTCGATGACGACGTTTTTATCGTCGTTGGGATCCTTGGGAAGGAGCTGGATTTTCAACGTCTCTTTGAGCTTCTCCATCTTCTCTTTCGCTTCCTGCCTTTCTTCTTCGACAAGCGCCAAAAGATCGGGATCTTTTTCTTCTTTCAGCATGCGCTCGCAATCGGCTTCGTCCTTTTCGGCGCGAAGGTAGGCGTCGTAGTTCACCATGATCTCCGAAAGAGCCGCGTGCTCCTTCGCAACCTTCTGCCACTCGTCCTGCCGAGCGATTATTTGCGGATCGGCGAGCTTTTCATTCAGCTCGTCGAAACGGATTTTCATCTTTTTCAGTTTCTCGATCATTCTATCTCCACGGTCACCACTCTGTCGTGCGATTCAAGGTCTTTGGTCACCGTCACTTTCCCCATCGTCTCAAAGAGCGCGCGAACCGCTTCTCCCTGATCCGCTCCGATCTCCATAATGAGCGCGCCGCCCGCATTCAAATGCGCGCCGACGCTTTCGCGGATCGCCCTGTAACAGTCGAGTCCGTCTTCGCCGCCGCAAAGCGCGAGAAAAGGCTCTTTGCGAACGTTCGCGTCCAATTTCTCGATCTCGGCGCGGGGGATGTAGGGAGGATTCGCCGTTATCAAATCGAACGAACCTTCGATCGAAGCGAAAAGATCGCTTTGGATAAAGGTCACGTTCGCGCCCAAGGCTTCTTTATTTTCCCGCGCGAGAGACAATGCTTCTTCGCTGACGTCCGACGCGAAGACTTCGGCTTTCGTCTTTAACGCGAGAACGAGAGCGATCGCGCCCGTCCCCGTGCAAATATCCAAAACGCGCTTTCCTTCCGAAAGGTCGCGCTTCAAGGCTTCTTCGACCAAAAACTCCGTGTCACCGCGCGGGATCAATGCGCGCGCGTCCGTCTTGATCGTCACGCCGTAAAAGGAAGTCTCGCCGAGGACGTACTGCAAAGGTTCGCCCGCTCCGACTCTTTTCGCGGCTTCTTTGATCGAGTTCGTGGCGGATTCGTCGATGAGTTCCGTCGTCGCGAGTTCGCTTCTCTCGACTTTGAGATAAAAAGCGGAGATCCAATCGACGAGCGTTTCCGCTTCGTCAGACTCCGTTATGTACGACAACGCTTCGCGGCGAACGAGGCGATAGTCTTTGCGAACGTTGAATTTTTTGGTGGGGATGGTCTCGTCCGCGTCCATTTCCATAACGGTCTTAAAGGACGTAAGCGAGACTTCGAGCATCGAATCGTCCGGCTCGCGGGTCGTTAAAAGCTGAAACCAAAGACCCGGCTTTTTCAAAATGCGGACGAAGGGATTATCGAACTTCGCAAGCCCTTTCAAAACCTCGTAAGAAACGCCGGCGACGACGGGAAGCAAAGCAAGCCTCGTCACGAAACGAAGCAAGAAGGAAAGCATCCTGTTTCCGACGTTATCAAACGCGGGAAGAAACGCGCTTGCGAGGACGCTGACGAAAACGGTGATCACGAGGAAGCTCGTCCCGCAACGATCGTGCAGACGGCTCATTTTGCGCGCGTTCTCGACGGTCAGTTCTTCGCCCTGCTCGAAACAAGTGATGACCTTATGCTCCGCACCGTGATACATAAACACGCGTTTGATATCGGGAACGAGAGAGACGGCGAAAAGATAGCCCAAAAGGATGATCAGGCGAACGCCGCTTACGACGAGATTTCTCCAAACGTAATGGACGCCCTTGAATCCGGGAATATACTCGAAAAGCGTGACGACCCCGACGGGAAGCGCGACGAAAAGCCCGATCGCGAAGACGACGCCGAGAAGGACGCCGATAAAGATCGCGATATCCATGACGCTTTTTTTGCTCCGCTCCGCGAGCCAAAGCTCGAATTTGGAAGGCTCGCCCATATCTTCGCCGTAAAGTTCGGCGGAACGAGTCAAAACTTTCGACCCGACGATCATCATAGCGAAAAAGTTGAGAAAACCGCGGAGGACGGGAACTTTTTTCCACCACTTCGTTTCTTGGGGAATACGCTCCGTTTCCACCTCGATCCTTCCGTCGGACGTGCGGACGGCTGTGGCGACGCTTTTCTCGCCGCGCATCATGACGCCTTCCAGTACTGCCTGACCTCCGATCTTGGACACGAATTTTCTCATTGACTACCCACCTTTTCGCCGCATCTCGGGACACTTTGCAAAGGAATGAAGGAAGAGCCCCTCGCTTTGCAAAACATAAAAAAATGCGTTGCTGTCTTCAACAACGCACTTTGGTTTGGATTATTTGTTTCTGTTATAGCGGTTGTTGAACTTTTCGACCCTGCCGCCGGTATCCACAAGCTTTTGCTTACCGGTAAAGAAAGGGTGACATTTGTTACAAATATCGACGGAGATAACGTCCGCCTTTTTCGTAGTGCCCGTTTCGAAAGTGTTGCCGCAAGCGCAAACCACTTTTGCTTTTCTGTATTCGGGATGGATGGATTCTTTCATTTTGTTTCACCTCGTAAAGATTACTTATGTATTGTTATTATACTTTCGCAAAAAATACAAGTCAACGATTTTAGAGGCAATTGCGCAAATTATTTATATATTTTAATTTTTAGAGCGAAACTTCGCCGCAGGATCGGACGTCCCGCGCGTTTTCGATCGTCAGTACAAAAGGGAGAAATACAAACCGAAATATTTCAGCATATTCTGCACGACGAACAGAAGCGCGACGGAGAAGACTGCGCCGAGCGCCGCCGAAGAGAGGACGACGATCGCGTTTTCGATTAAAAGGATCTTTGCCGTGTCTCCTTTTCCCGCGCCCACGGCGGACAGAATTCGAAATTCCCTCTTCCGATCGCGCAAAGACGCGAGAAGCGCGTTCGCGTAACCGATCGCCGCGAAGACGATCACGAGGACGTTGAAGAGTTTGAAGATCTTCAAATAGGAGCGAGCGAGCGACGTGACGTAGGAAAAGACGTCCTTGATCCTCGTCACCGCGCCAACGAGCGAATACTTTTCGGACAAACGGTCGAACGTTTCCGCATTTTCCGTCGCCGCGAGGCAAGCGTTCGGCATCACGCCGAGACCGGAAAGATCGGAGAAGACGACCGTGATCGGCGTATCGGTCAACGCGGACACCGTAAAGGGGACGTACTCCCCGTTCAAACGGACGGCGAACCCGTCGCCGATCTTCAAGCCGCGTTTCATCGCGAATCCTCGGCTGACGGCGGCTTTTCGAGCGCCCGCGACGGCGTCGAACCGAAACCCGAACGCCTTCGTTTCGAGAACGCGATCCGCTTCCTGCGCGCGAACGGCGACGAAGGTCACCGTCCCATCTCCCCCCTCGACGGCGCATTTCGTTTCGAGATAGGCGAGATACGCCCCGCTTACCCCTTCTTCCGCGCGAAGGGATTCGAGGATTTCGGGCGCGGCGTCCTCGGAGCAGGTCACCGAAACGTCCGTCTTAAACAGTCGATCGAAAGACGCGAGCTGCCCTTCCGCTTCCCCGCAAAGCGAAGCGACCGCGACGACCGCCGCAAGAGAAACGGCGAAGATGCGCGCGCCCGCATAAGCGTGCTTTTGCTTGTGCGTAGCGGAAGAAGCGACGTAAAGCGCGCCCGCCTTTCCCTTTTCCGACAGTTTCATCACGATTTCGCCCACGCCTTTGACCGCAAGCGGCGCAAGGAAAAGGAGAAGCGCGAAGACGGAAAGAAACGCAAACACGCCGAGAACGAGCGAGAAACGAACGCCCGAAAGCGCGAGCGCGACCGAAAACGCGACGAAAAGCACCGCCGAAACGAGCGCGGGAAGATAGCGATCCTTGGCGATGGGCGTCGCGTAATGAAGCGCGTCGTACAAACTCGTTCGGGAAAGTTTCAAAACGGGCAAGAGCGCGGAGAAAAATGCGAGCGCCACACCGAACAAAATTCCCATCAAACACAAAACGGGAGAGATCGAGATCACGCCCGCGGAGAACGAACCGACCAAGGCAAACAGCGCGGAAACGCCGAAAGAAAGTCCGATACCCGCCGCGGAACCGAACAGCGCGTAAAGCAAAATCTCGGCGCAGAGATAGGCGAAAAGCCTTCCGTGCGTCGCGCCCGCGCTCATAAACAAAGCGCAAAGCGAAATTCGGTTTTTCATAACGAGGGAGACCGCCGTAAAGATCAAGACGGCGCCGATCGCGGCGACCAACGCGGCGATCACGGCGAGAAGTGCGCTTTGATAGGACAGCGTCGCTTTCACGTTTTCATCGTTTACGGGAGAGCCGATCGAAAACGTCGGAGCTTCCGAAGAAAGCAATGCTTTCGCTTCTTTTTCGCCAAGCCCGAGCGCTTTCAGCTTTTGCTCGGAAAAATCGATGAAAAAGCGATTATAAACGCGAACGCCGTCCCCGAGAGAGACGAGACGCGACGAAACCGCTTCCGAGACGAGGACGTCGGAAGATAAAAAGACACCCCCTTCTTCCGCAAAAGCGATCGCGGTCAAGACGACCGTTTGACTCCCGCCGTAACGGGAAAGGGCGAATTCTCCGCCGAGCGAAACGCCGATCTTTTTCGCGAAAGAACGCGACAGGATCGCGCCCGTCCTCGAAGGCTCGATCTTCCCCGCGTAAACGGAGATCGGATTATAGGAAGAAAGTTCGGAAACGTCCGTCGAATAGACGCGCGCGAACGAATCCGCTTTCGCCGCCGCGGACGCGTAAAAAGAGTATCCGGAATACAGCGCGCCGACCTTTTCCGCCGCCGCGCCGAGTTCTTCGAGCTCTTCCGATCCGCCCGTCAGATAAAACGCGGGAGTTTCTCCCGCATAGACGGCTTCCGCCGCCGCCCGCCCCGAAAGCGAGCGATAGGAACGGATCGCTTCTTTTTCGATCGAGTCGCGGAGCGCGAGCGCGGAAAGAAAGGTCGCGACCGCAAGCGCAACGGTCAAAAAGATCAAAATAGGTTCGCCTATTTTGCGTTTGAAATTCAAAAACAGACTTTTCAGAAACATGATTCGATCGCGCCGTCTTTCACTCGGATCCGACTGTTCCCGTAGGACGCGCCCTGCTCGCTGTGGGTGACCTGAACGACGGTCACGCCGAAAGTCTTATTGAGATCGGACAAAAGTTCCATAACCGCGCGCGCGTTCGCGCTGTCGAGGTTTCCGGTCGGTTCGTCCAGAAAGATGACGTCGGGATCGTGGATCAACGCGCGAAGGATCGCCGCGCGCTGCTGCTCGCCGCCCGATAAGACGTCCGGATAGGAAGAGAGTACGGAAGAAAGGCGGGTAAATTCCGCAAGTCGCCCGAACTTTTCTTCATAGTCCGCCGCCCGTTTTCCGGACAAGCGCAAGGGAAGCAGAATATTATCGCGAACGGTCATCGTCGGGACGAGATTGAAAAACTGATAGACGAACCCGATCTTCGTTCGCCGCAACAGAGCAAGCTCTTTTTCGGGAATCGAAGAGATCTCGCTTTCGCCGATTTTTACGGAGCCGCCGTCCGGGCGAAGGACGCCGCCCATGATCGAAAGGAGCGTACTTTTTCCGCTGCCGCTCTCACCCGTGATCGAAAGGAAATCCCCCGATTTCACCGTAAAAGAAACGGAGTGCAGGATCTCCCTGCCGCTGAAACTCTTTTGAATATCTGAAACGATTATATCCGCCATATCCGCCGCCTTATAAAATCAAATCTTTAAACGTCGCGCCCGTAGCCGCTTCGAACGAGGACGGCGCCGCCTTCAAAAAGACGCCGAGTTTTCCCGCGCTCGTATAAATCTCGTCAAATAGAATCGCCGTCTCGTCAAACACCGTTTGAAACTGCTTTTTCATTCCGATCGGGCTGCATCCGCCGTGGACGTACCCCGTCAGCGGGAAAAGCTTTTTTTGCGGAAGCATCGCGACGCTTTTTACGCCGACCGCTTTCGCCGCCTTTTTGAGATCGAGCGTCTCCCCGACGGGGATCACGAAGACGTAATGCGAAAAATCGGATCCTTCGGTGACGAGCGTTTTGAAAACGCGCTCCTTCTCCTCTCCGAGCATGGAAGCGGCTTCGACCCCGTCTTTCGGGACGGAAGGAAGCCATTTTCCCTCGTACGGCTTTCCCATTTGCTCCAAGATGCGCATCGTGTTCGTTTTTTCCATAAAAGAATTATAATATCTGCGCGATTTTTTGTCAATAACGCGCGAGGCGAAGAGCGTGACGAGAGAGGAAATCGTTTGACAATTCGGGCGACTTTTCTTACTCTATATAGTATGGAACGCAAACTGAACAAAACCAAATTCGTTCGATACGGAATGCTGCTCGTCGCGGCGTTTTTTTGGGGAATGGCGTTCGTCGTTCAGGCGACGGACAAGATCCCGCCTTTTACCTTTACCGCCGTGCGTTCTTTGATCGGCGCCGCCGTCCTTTTCCCCGTGGCGATCTTGATGGACAAAGGAAAAGTCAGACGCGGCGAAAAAGCGATCCTGCCCGCGGACGAAAAGAAAAAAGCGTTTCGGACGCTTTTGATCGGCGGGCTTTGTTGCGGCGCGGTTTTGACTTGCGCCACGAATCTCCAGCAATTCGGAATGAGTCTGAACCTCGAAGCGGGAAAGGCGGGCTTCATCACCGCGATGTACATCGTCTTGGTTCCCTTCCTCGGACTTCTCACGGGGAAAAAGAGCGGGATCGTTATGTGGATCTCCGTTTTGATCGCAGTTGCGGGGCTGTACTTCATTTGCGTAAAAGGCGCGTTTCGGATCAATAAGGGTGATATCTGCCTGATCGCCTGCGCGTTTGCTTTCGCGGGGCATATCACGGTCGTCGATCACTTTACGAACGTTACGGACGGTGTAAAACTCAGCGCGATGCAATTCGTCTTCTGCGGGCTGTTTTCCCTCGCCGCCTCGCTGATCTTCGAATTCGGAAAGATCTCTTTTTCCGAGCTTCTCGCTTTCTATCCGTCCTTCCTTTATATGGGCATTTGTTCCTGCGGCATCGCATACACCTTCCAGATCCTCGGGCAAAAAGGAACCAATCCGACCGCCGCTTCTTTGATTATGAGCTTCGAATCTTGTTTTTCTCTGCTCGGCGGCGTCCTCTTCCTCGGCGAGCGGCTTACCCCGCGCGAATGGATCGGGTTCGCCCTGATGGTCGTCGCGATCGTCTTGACCGAGACCAAAGAGCTTTTCGAAAAAGCGCCGACGCCCGAATTCAAACCCGTTTCGTCCGAAAACAAACCCGTTTGATCCTTTCCGAGATCCGATAAGCGCGCGAAAAGAAAAAAAAGCGGCGGCGAAAATCAAAGGATGCGACCCGCTCCTATTGACCGATTTTTCGATTTTGTGATATACTTTATAAATATGAAACGTTTTCTCGGCGCGATCCTTATTTTATCGCTTACGCTCGCTCTCGCGACGGGACTTTTTTCTTGTAAACCCGAAAAAACGCCCGAGGAATCGACCGATCTGAACGCGCTTGCGCTCGAAGTCGCGGAAGAAGCGATCCCGGACGGCGAACTCAATGCGGCGATCGCGGAAAAACTGCTTTCCGCTCTGACGGAAGCCGAGTTCGAAAAAGCGGAGATCGTCGCGTCGCTGCGCGCTCTCAAAGAAAAAGGCGCGGACGTGATGCCCGCTTTGATCGCGCTTTACGAAAGCAACTTCGCGAAGGAACACGCAAAAGCCTCTTACGTCGCGCTCGGCGCGATCGCGAAAGCGGTCAGCCCGGAAGCCGCGGGCGAACTCTTTTACTCCGTCGTCTGCTCTTTGGGCGAATCGCCCGCCTATTCCAAAGAGGACTGCCGCAAGATCGGTTCTCTTGTCTTCGGATTGAACGTCGATATCGACGAATCCTTCCTTTCAAGCGTCCTCAGCGAAGGGCTTTCTTCGATCGGTGCAAAAGAGATCAACACGATCTTCCGAGCCGTTTCCGCTTCTCTGAATCAAGCGAAGACGATCTCCCTGCACGCGAAGGTCTTTTTATACAACCTCTTAAACGAAACCATCGACAATTTCGCCGCGCCCGAAGAATTTACCGAAGAACAGATCAAAACTCTGATCTCCTTCAAAAACTATCTGAAAGAACTCGCGAAGACCCTTCTCGATCATTTCGAGATCGCGCTCACCTATCTTTCCGCATATTTCGGAAACGCTTCCTCCCGCCTGACCCTCGGCGGCGCCTACGCCAAGACGGACGAGACCTTATATTACGGCTATACCTACGACGACTGGAAATCCACCCAACTTACGAAAGAAGAATACGACGCCCGCTCGGGCGATTACGACGATTACTTCGCGCTCGAAGGAACGGCTTACGGCTATTACGACGGCGATCGCTTCGTAAAAATCTCGGAAAGCGACGTCGCGCTCGGCGAAAAGGTCTACGTATTGCAGGTTCTTTTCCGCGCGTACTCCGCGCTTTCGGACGCGCAAAAAGAAGAATTCCGAACCTTCCTGCAAAAGTCTCTTTCCATCCTCGCGAAGGACGAAGGCTCCGTTATGACGATCTTTAAGCTTACGCCGCACGAAGCCGACGAAAACGCTCGAATCGCATCGCTCAACGACCTTCTTTCCGCCCTTTCCACTGTCTCCTCGTTTGAATCCACGGACGGCGTGACCGATCACGAACGCGCCGCGGCGAACGCCGCGATCGACGTTTACGACGCGTTCCTGCGCGGCTACTTCCCGCATTTATTCTGATTTTTTTCGGACAAAACGAAAAACGCGGCGTGGGATCACGCCGCGTTTTTTCTTTTGATAATCGTTTCGCTTAACACTTGATCAAAGTCTTCAAATAATTGTTATCCTCGTCCATCGCTTCGGTAAAGGCGACGGGAGCGGCGAGAAAATCCACCGTCTTTTCGACGAGGTTATCCACCTTGACGACTTCGTTCGCGAGAAGGTTAATCGCGGCGTTCATATCCGACGAACCGTTATTGATCCCGACGACGGAGAGCTGGCGCCCCATGATCGCGGAAATATCCGCGCTGAGTTTACCGACGAAGGTATCGTAACCGACGATGCCGACCTTTCCCCCTTCCGCAGTCAACGAAAAGGCAAGTTGCGGCTGCTGAGAAGAGCGGCATTCGAAAACGGTGCAATCCGCCATTCTGCCGCAAGTAATCTGACGAATGCGCTTCGCCGCGTCCTGCTTGGAAGAATTCACTCTGTAATAGATGCCGTACTCGGCGGCTTCTTCAAGCTTTTTATCCGACTTGTCGATAATGATCGGAATCGCCTGATAATAGATCGCGAGCTGCGCGAAGATCAAACCGAGCGCGTTCGCGCCGAGAATGGCGACGTACTGCTCGTGCTTCAAATCGAGCTTATCGGTCAAAGCCGCGGCGATCGAAATATATTCGGCGAAAACGCCCATATCTTCCGTTATGCTTTCGGGAAGAGAATAGACGCACTCTTCGGGGACGACGACGTAATCCGCGAGATACCCGTCCTCATCCGATCCGCGAACTCTCAGCCTGCCTTTCTGATCTTTCGAATAGGGAGAGAGAAGGACTCTTTCGCCCTTGCGGAAGCGGCTTCCGGGGTTGGCTTCGCTGATGACCCCCGTCGCGATGCGACCGGGGACGATCGGGAGAGCGACGGGCGCGGTCCCTTCGTATACCGAAATATCCGCGCTCGACAATCCGAGCTTCGCAACTTTGACTTTGACGTAATCCGGGCGGAGATCCCCCGTTTCTTCTTCCATAGAGAGCGATTTTACGCCCACGATTCTCCAAACTTTCATAGTGATCCTTCGCCTTTCGGCAAGCATTATTATAGCACGCCTCACGGGAAAAGTAAAGCCCGCGCGCGGCGCATTTATCAAGATTGCGTCTCCTTGAAAAAAATCCAAACGAAACCCCGATCCGATCCCTCGGTTCAGCGTCGGTCTTTTCAAATAAAGTACCCTTTGATTTCCGCTCCGATCTCTTCTTTATACTATTTTCAGAATTGCGCGCCCGATTATCTTTTTTAATAATATATTTATTAGGAAGCGCGCATAGCTTCTCCGCGGCGGCCGAACCGCCCGCATAAAAAGAAGGATCCGACCGCTCCTTCATTTTATTATTCCGTCTTTCCGCAGCGCGATTACGCTCTTACGCCGTGGATCGCCAAAGCCAACGCGCCGAGAAGTCCCGCGTCGTTTTTGAGTTCCGCCGCTTTTACGACGACTTTTCCGTTTTTCCCCGCGCCGTAAACGAGCGAATTCACCTTTCTCGAAACCTTCTTGATGAAATAATCGCCTTGATTACTGATGCCGCCGCCGATCAAAAAGACGTCGGGGCGGAAAATATTCGCCAAGGAAGCGACGCCTTGCGCGACGTAAGAAACGTAATTACGAATAACCTTTTTCCCCGCAGGGTCGTCCGCTTTCGCGGCGTCGAACGGGACGATACCGCTCTCGCCCTTCTCTTTCCAAAGCTTCGCGAGAAGGCTATCCGGACGGCGCTCGACTTCCTTCGCGGTCTGGCGCAATAAAGCGGTCGCCGAAGCGTACGCCTCGAAGCAACCTCTGTTTCCGCAGGTGCATTTTTCGCCGCCCATTTTGATGACCATATGACCGCCTTCCGCGCCTGCGCCGCCTTTACCGGTGATCATCTGCCCGTTCGCGATGATCCCCGCGCCGACGCCCGTTCCGAGCGTGATCAAGACGACGTCCGAAAGACCTTTCGCCGCGCCGAATTCCGCTTCGCCGAGGGCAGCCGCGTTCGCGTCGTTCTCGACGAAAACGGGAAGATCCAAATGTTTTTTGACTTCCGCCACGATCGGCGCGTTTTCGAGCACGATATTATTGGAGTACACGATCACGCCCCTTTTGCCGTCCACCGTTCCGGGCGTTCCGATTCCGACGGCGGCGATATCGCTTTCGTTCACGCCGATCTTCGCCGCAAGTCCTTTCAGAAAAGACGCGATCTGCTCGCCCATTTCGGCGCAAGTAATCCCTTTCTGCGTCTTAAAACTGTCTTTGACCAATATTTCGCCGCTCTCTTTCGCGAGACAGCATTTGATGCTCATTCCTCCGACGTCCACGCCTGCATAAATCATACCATCTCTCTCCTTTCTTTTTCCGACTGTCGTCAGTTAATAAATTCTTCGTAGATCGCGTTGATCGCTTTCTCGTAATCGTCGCCCTTGACCGCGACGATGATATTCAGCTCGCTCGAACCTTGATCGATCATCTTGATATTGACGCCGACGCGCGAAAGCGCGGTGAAAAGGCGCGACGCCGTTCCGGGCTTATACGCCATTCCGTGTCCGACGGTCGCGATCAATGCGAGATCGCTTTGGATCTCCAAACGGTCGGGGCTGACCGCTTCGCGAATTCCGCCGACAAGCTCTTGCATTTTGTTTCCGATCTCGGTGTCCGCGATGATCAAGGTCATCGTGTCGATTCCGCTCGGGAGATGCTCGAAGCTGATGTTCAGATTTTCGAGAACGGAGAGAAGTTTTCTCGTAAAGCCGATCTCGTTATTCATCATCGATTTCTCGATCAAAATACTGACGAACCCTTTCTTACCCGCGATACCCGTGATCAGGCGATCGTGTTGCAAGACGCCCGGAAGGATCATCGTCCCTTTGTTTTCCGGCTCGAAGGTATTGCGGATATTGATGGGGATATTCGCCTTACGAACGGGGAAAATGCTTTCGGGATGGAGGACGTTCGCGCCCATATAAGAAAGCTCGCGCAACTCGCGATACGAAAGCTCGGGAATGGGCTTCGGATTCTCCACGATGCGGGGATCCGCGGTCAAAAAGCCGTTTACGTCCGTCCAGTTTTCATAGATATCCGCTTTGACGGCGCGCGCGATGATCGCGCCCGAAACGTCGCTTCCGCCTCTCGAAAAGGTAACGATCCTTCCGGTGGAAGTGCTTCCGTAAAAGCCGGGGACGACGACGCCGGAATCGAGCGGCAAAAGGGTCTTTTGCGCGACGTCGTTCGTGTACTCCGCGTTGAAGACGCCGTTATCCGAAAAGCGAATGATCTCTCTCGCGTCCACGAAAGTGAAATCGAGGTACGCCGCGAGAAGCATCGCGGAAAGTCTCTCGCCTTGCGACGCCGCGAAATCGGGCGAAGAAGAGAGCTTGATTCCTTCCTCGATCGAAGCGAAAATCGACGGAAGATCGAGCTTTTGATCCACGCCGAGTCCCGAAGCGATCTCGGTAAAACGATCGCGGATCGGAGCGAATAACTCCGAAACGCGCTTTCCTTTTTTGCTTTCCGCATAGCAATTCAGCAAGCTGTCGGTTATCTTGATATCTTTGGAAAACCTTTTACCGGGCGCGGAAACGACGATATATTTCCGATCCCCGTCCGATTTGATGATCTCCGCGACGCGCTTGATCGTGTCGCTCGAAGCCATACTGCTTCCGCCGAATTTACAAACTTTCATAGTCCAATCCTCCTGTCTCTTATTTAATCCTTCTGCTTTCGAGATAGTAGCGTTTTTCTTCCGCTTCGCCCATCGAGAAGGTCTTTCTCGGAAGCGAACCGTGCTTTACGACGTAGGGGAACAGCTCTTCCTTTTGAAGGACGGGCATATAGATCGCGACGCCGTCGCGCGAAGCGGCGACCTTGGCGACGTTCTCGTCCCCGTGGATATAGTCGACCGCCGCGCCTTCGTGTGCGGAAAGATATTCGTCGATGAATTCCTGAATCGCTTTGACCGCTTCGGGCGCTCCGCTCGGAACGGAAACGGAGAACATCTCGTCACGGTAGACGACGGTAACGTGACCGTCGCCCGAAAGCGAAGACTGCATCGCTTTGATGAACTCGCCGTTCACGCCGAACACGACGCGATGGATCGCCTCGAACGAGAGATCTTCCTCATACAGGTTATTGACTTCCGCGAGGAAATAGCGCGCGGGATGGTTTCCCCAATCCTTTTCGGGAATCGTCTTCTTGATCTCTTCCCAAAGGACTTTCGCGGTCGCGACGGAATGGTTTCCGTCTCCTACGGCGAACAAAAACGGAAGATCCGTCCCGTAAAGCTCTTTGCTGCGTTCTTTCGACCCGAGAGCCTCGATCGCGCGGACGGCGTTCGCCCCGTCTTTGACCAAATAGCCGCGAATCGATCCGCCCGACATATTGAGCTCGGTATCGTAAAGCTTATCCGCTTCGGTGACCTTTTCGAGAAGAGGCTCGATCACGGTCTTATCCTTGTCGTCGATCAAAAGGAGGACGTGCGGGAGTTCGAGCGGCGCGTTGCGGCGGATCCGAATGCGAACGGGAAGCCTTTCTTTGACCGTCGCTTCGGTCGCACGGATCGGGAGAGAACCCGTCGTAAAATCGTACTGTTCGAGATCGATCGTAACGATGAGTCCGGTGCGGCGCCTGCCGTAGCTCGTCTCACGGACGGTCAAAATCAATCCGTCCACCTCACGGAAAACGCCTTCGCTGATATACTTGCGCATATAGGAGTTGATCCGATCGATGCGAGCGTCCATATCGCCCTTATCGAGATAGTACTCGGGGAAAATGACGTTCAAGGCGGAAACCTCGCCGCATTCGTCTTTCAGCTTTTGCCAGTACTCGCCCTGCGAGGTAAATTGGTCGCAGGCGATGACCGCCCATTTTTTCAGATTCACGCACTCTTTCGGTAAGAGGACGCGGGGTACTTTAACGATCGCGCTCATGTTATCTCCTTCCGCCGACTCCGAAATTTCTCGTCTTTCTACGGCTGATATCCGTTATGCCGAACGCTTCGTCCAAAGCGTCCATCAGTTTTTCGCCCGTCATATAGCGTTTGATATCGCCGTTTTGGACGAGAGAAATGATACCCGTTTCCTCACTGACGACGATGGTCAAAACGTCGCTCTCCTCCGTGATGCCGACCGCCGCGCGGTGACGCGTCCCGAGGTCCTTGCTGATCGCGGGGTTTTGGGAAAGGGGCAAGAAGCAACCCGCCGCGAGGATCATATTGTTTTTAATGATCGCGGCGCCGTCGTGCAGAGGCGCGTGGGGGTTGAAGATGCTTTCGATGAGCGGCGCGGACAAAACGGCGTTCAGGCGAATACCCGTGTCCAACATATTCGAAGAGATGATCGTCGGACAAACGACGATCAACGCGCCGATGTTATTCTTCGCGAGGTTTTGGCAAGCCTTGACGATCTCGCCCGAAGCGTAACGAAGATCGTCCTCGTTGCGGGAGTTATGGAGTTTCGCGTAGACGTTCTCCTCCGTCTGCCCGCCGAACTTCGCGAACAGCAGTTTGAGGTCGGACTGATAGACGACCGCGCTCGCCGCGATAAAGATGATCGCGAGGAATCGGAAGATCTCTCTCGTAAAGTACAAGGCTTTCAAGTCGAACAGGGAGACGCAGACGTCCATCCCAGCGAAAAGGATGGAGAACAGGACGAAGAAAAGCCCCACGCGATAATTCTTTTTGCGGAAGAAAAACACCGTTACCATAACGAGAAAAATCACGAGGACGACCGCGTCGATCAGCGAGATCCAACTCAAATTCTTAAAATATTCCGTAAGTCCTTGCATACGCGCCCTCACTTATAAACGAAATCGCTTAAAGTATAATATATTGCGCGCAAAAAATAAAGCGAATTGAAGGGCTAAATTAAAATCGGAAGACGTCGTCGTCCCCGTCGCCCGTTTTCTCCTCGCGGGAATCGAGATCGGAGAACGGATCTTCGGAAGATCCTTGCGGTTTTTCAAAGGAATCCCGCCAAACGGTTTCCTTGCGATCTTTTCCCTGCTTAAAGAAGAAGACGAGGAAGAACGCGATCGCCGCCGCGCCGCCGATCAAGGTAACGAGGGCGTAGACGAGTTCGCTATCGAGATCCTTTCCCGAAATCTCCTTTTCCGCGGAAGTCAAGGCGCTTTTCAAGCCTTCTCCCGAGACCGCGCGAGCAACCGTGTTCGCGACGCCCGACAAACGCGCGGCGGTTCTTTCTTTCCCGCCGTTTCGCAGGTCGATCTCTTTAAACGTGTCGAGCGGGGTGCCGGAGATCTCCGTCTTTCCCTTATAGCGATACAAACCGCAACCGCTTTCCCAATCGCCGCCGACGAAAGTCGCGCAAGGAATATTCCTTTCCATAAAATCGCGGTTGACGCCGACGAGACCGAGATGGACGTAATCGAGCGAGCCCTGCGTCGAATACAAAGAAACCGGACGCTTGAACAGCGGCGCGGAAGCGATCTCCGCGCGAACGGAAGACGCGACCGAGCGGAAGTACTTTTCGTGAGACCGCGGAACTTCGTCGCAATAAAGATAATCGCGTTCTCCCGCCGCCACGCCGTCCAAACCGACGTACAAAGCGATTTTTTCGATGGGAATCCCGCAATTATCTTCGCGGAAATCCGAAAGCGACGCGCCGCCCCAAAACGCAATCGCGAGGTTATAATCCAAAGAAGTGTCTTTGAGCTTTTCCGCAATCGACAAAAGCGCGCCGACCGAAGCGGCGATCTCCGCGCCTTCTCCCGTCCCGGAAGAGCCTTGCGCCGCGAATCCTCCGTAATATCCGCCGATCACGACGGTCTTTTCTTTTCCGAGGTCACGCGTCCCGACGACGTGATAATAGGTGCAGCTTCTGCCGCTCTGCGCGCCGTCTTCGAAAGCCGTGTCGACGTACTTATATTCCGGCGTCGTAACGGTATAACCGAGCGCGAGCAGATTGTCTTTCAAAAACGGAACGGACGCGGCTTCCTTCCCGCTCATCGCGTCGCGCGTGGGATGCGCCGCCGCGAAAGCGCGCGCGTAGTCGTAGGCGGGGTCCGAGACTTCCGCCGAAGCGAACGGGATCGCCGACAGAGAGAAGACGATTGCGAAGACGAAGAGGAAGAGCAAAACCTTTTTCATCGCGCCACCTCCACGATCGTCAAAATCAAAGAAAGCGCGATCAGAACGATGGGGATCACGGACAGCGAAAACGCCAGCGTTCGCCTGTCGTAATCATGCGCGTTTCTTCTGACGAAAAAGAACGCGGCAAGCGCGAACGTCGCCCATAAAACGACGTTTCGAACCGCCGATTCGATCAAAGACAAGGTCGGGAAAAAGAGGACGGGGATCCCCGTGATCCCGCAAACGAGAAAGCACGGGATCGCGAACGCGAGAACGGTCTTTCCGTAGTCGCCGTAGGCGATCGGGAACGGATAAAGCATTCCGCTCTTCCTCGTAAAGATTGCGCCTGTGATCCGATACGAGACGTAGATCAAAAATTTCGCCACGAGCGCGGAAAGCCCGACCGTCATAAGCGAAACGGAGACGACGAGCGCCGCATACGAAGTCCCGGTCAAATACGCCGCCGACGCGATTAGTTGCAGCGAAAGCGCAAGTTCGGAAAAATAAAACGCAAGTCCCGTCAAGAGGAATAACGCCCAATTCGGCGCTTTTTTCAATAAATCGATCATCGTTTCCTCGCTTCGATCGCCTCGGCGATCGCAAGATCCATCGCGTTCGTAACGCCGATTTCACCCGTCTTGAAGCCCTCTTCAAGCTCGTAAAGTTTCATTAAAATCGTAAGGAGTTGGCGGGAAGTATATGCCGCCGCCGCTTTTTTCGCCTTTTGCAAAGGATAGGGAGAAACGCCCATCTTCTTCGCGAGTTCGGCGTCGGGCTCGTTTTTGGCGAGTTTGACGTGAAGCATCAAGCGAATATAATCGATGAGCCTCGTAAAAAAGGGCGAATACTCGTAAGCGTTGCCCGCGAGCGCGGACAGAACTTCATACGCGCCCGTATAGCTTCCTCTTGCGATCGCGTCCGTAAAATCGAACACTCGATAGGAATAGGAAGGCTCGACGTACTTTTCGACGAGATCCTCGTTGATCTCTCCGATCGGAACAAGTTTGATGAGTTCGTTTTTGACGCGCGTCATCGAGAATTCGACGAAGCGAACGAGTTTTCGCGCCGCGTTTTCGGTAATCGCTCCGCCCATTTCGGTCGCAAGGCGGACGACGTACGGGACGAGCTCCCCTTCCGGGACGACGCCGAAATCGTACTCCTTTGCGCCCGAGACCGCTCCTTCGCAATTATAAAGAATCAAAATTCCCGTCGGAGCGGGATCTTTCAAGTACGTCTCGATCTGCTTGATCTCCGCGTCTTTGAGTTTGCGGTCGCGGACGACGGCGATTTTTCTGTCCGACATCATCGGGAAACTGCCCACGCCGAAGATCGCGTCGTCGATCGGGCGATCGTCGGACAAGACCTCGATATCGATCTCGGAAGACAGCGCGAGAAGATCGGCATACGCCGATTCGACCCAGTACTTATCTTCGCCCGACAATTTATATACGGGAGCGATCTCGCCTCGCGCGAGGGCCGCCTTGAACTCGTAATACAGCATTATTTTTCCTCGAAATCCGCGGTCGCGACGAACGGAACGCCGCTTCCCGCGACGTCCTCCATCGCGATATCTCCCGCCGAAAGGCTTTTTTCAAGGCGGAAGGACGCCGCCTCTTTGAGCGCGGCGGGAACGAGCGCTTTGGGGATCGGTTCTTTCGTCTTCACGCTGACGACGCCGCCCTTCTTCCCTTTGAGCAAGGTCGTTACGACTCGTTTCGGGCAGGTGAATTCGCTGACTCCGTACTTTTCGCCGCGCATACAGCCGTTTCCGCTGACGACGATCTTACCCCCTTCTTCCCGAACGGAAAGCGCGCATCCGATCGGACACATGATACAAGTCGTGTTCATTGTTCCTCCAAATAGATCGAGACGTCCCCTTTCAACAAGGACTTGTCGATCTCAACGTTTTGCATTTCGCCCGGCGCCATGACCGCCGTCTTTTTCCGCTTGACGACCTCGCCCGCGGAAGCGACCGCGACGGCGCGCCCCTTATATACTTTATCGACGCGGAAATAGATTTTAACCTTCCCTTCTCCCGCCGTTACGATTTGCGGAAGCGCGTAACGGACGCCGCCCGACGGTTCGACCTTGAATTTTTCCCCGCTCGGCAGTTCCCCAAGCGCGAACGCAGCCGCGGAGTCGCCCGCGATCAAGGCTTCCTCGCTGACGTTATCCACGAGATCGTGGACGTGAAGGACGTTGCCCGCCGAGAAGACGCCGAGGAGCGAAGTCTGACGAAATTCGTCCACAACCGCGCCTTTGGTGATCGGGCTGATTTTGACGGACGTTCCCTTCAAAAGATCGTTTTCCGGAATCAATCCGACGGAGAGGAGCAAGGTATCGCACGGGATGAATTCCTCTTTCGAGAGATCGGGGCGAAGCCTTTCGTCCACGGGAGCGATATAGACGCCCGTCAAACGCGCCTTCCCTTCGACCCTCGTTACGGTCGTCGAGTAACGCAAAGGAATGTCGAAATCGTTCAGGCATTGAACGATATTTCGCTTTAAGCCGCTCGAAAAAGGCATAATCTCCATAACGAGCTTGACTTTCGCGCCCTCCGCGGTCATACGGCGCGCCATAATAAGCCCGATATCGCCGCTGCCGAGGATGACGACCTCTTTTCCGACGAGGCAACCCGCGACGTTTGACAAACGCTGCGCCGCGCCCGCGGTATAGATCCCCGCGGGTCTGGTTCCCGCAAGGGCGATCGCGCCCGCGCTCCGCTCTCTGCACCCCATCGCGAGGACGATGGCTTTCGCTTTGATCTCCATATATCCTTCGGTCGGAGAGATCGCGCGAACGACCTTGTCTTCCGAAAGAGATAAGACCATCGCTTCGAGGAAGACTTTGATCCCCTCGTCCGCGAGGACTTGCTTTTTGAAACGAGCCGCATATTCGGGTCCCGTCAATTCTTCGCCGAAATAGTGAAGCCCGAAGCCGTTATGAATGCATTGATTCAAAATGCCGCCGAGCCGATTGTCGCGCTCCAAGATCGCGACAGAAACGCCTTTTTTTCTCGCGCCGATCGCCGCCGCCATTCCCGCGGGACCGCCGCCTATGATCACCACGTCAAATTCCGTCATATCCGTCTTTCACCTCATAGGGCGCGATCTCGCTGCCCTCGTCCCCTTTTCGGATCGCCGTCAAAGGGAGATTGAATTCGCTTGCCAAAATCTCCATTACGCGGGGCATACAGAAGCCGCCCTGACAGCGCCCCATCCCCGCGCGAACGCGGCGTTTTACGGCGTCCACCGTGCGCGCCGGAACGGGCGAACGGATCGCGCCGAGGATCTCGCCTTCCGTAACCTTTTCGCAGCGGCAGACGATCCTTCCGAACGCGGGATCTTCCTTCGCCTTTTTCGCGATCTCTTCGGGAGAAGCGGTCGCCAAGCGGAATTTTACGGGGAGAGAAAGGAGTTTTTCTTTCTTTTTGAGATCGAGCTTTTTCGCCGCCCACGCCGCGACGTGTTCTCCGATCGCGGGAGCGGAAGTCAGCCCGGGCGAGCAAATGCCCGCGAGAATAAAGTAGCCGGGGAAACGCTCGGATTCCTCGACGATAAAATCCGATCCGACCGACGTGCGCGTTCCCGCGTACACGCGGATGGTCTCTCCGATCCTGACGTTTTGCATCAGTCGATTCACGCCCTCGCGAACGAGCGCGAGCCCCTCCGCCGTTACGGCGTTCTCTTCCGCCTTATCCGAGGGAAGGCGGCGCGAAGTCGGCCCCAAAATGACGTTTCCGTCCGCGGTCGGCGCGACGAGGATTCCCTTTCCTTTTTCGTCCGGAAGAGGGAAAACGACGGTGTTTACGACGCCCGCCTGCGCGCTGTCCAAGATATAATAGTCGCCGGCGGCGTAAACTTGTTCGTAGGTCTTTTCGCCGAGGAGCGCGTTGACGTCGCTTGCGCCCGCGCCCGCCGCGTTGACGACGGTCTTTCCGAAGTACTCGCCTTTATTCGTCCGAACGACGAAGCCGCCGTCCGATTTTTCCAAAGAAACGACCTTCTCTTCGAGGCGAACGGTCGCCCCGTTCAGCGCCGCGAAATCGCCCTGCGCGATGGTCAGTTTGTACGGCGAGACGACGCCCGCGTCGGGCGCGTACAAAGCGTAAGTGATCTCGGGGGAGATATTCGGTTCGAGCTTGCGGATCTCGTCCTTCGAAAGGATCCGCGCGTTTACGCCGTTCTTTTTCGCGCGCTCTTCGAGGACGCGAAGCCCTTCGAGCCCGCCCTCTCTCGCCGCGACCAAAGAACCCGTCCTTTTATAAGGGACGTGCAGTTCTTCCGCGACGGATGGCATCATCGCCGCGCCGAGGACGTTGAAGTACGCCTTTTTCGTCCCGGGTTCCGCGTCGTAGCCCGCGTGCGCGATGCCGCTGTTCGCGCGACTCGACCCGTTTGAAAGATCGGATGCCTTTTCGAGAAGAAGGGTCTTCGCTTCAAAGGAAGCAAGGCTCTTCAAAACGGCGGTGCCGATCACGCCGCCGCCGATAACGATAACGTCAAAAGAATTCATAACTGCCTGCCGATTTAATCCTGAAAAGTATTTTGCGGGAATTTTTTCCAATAAAGGTCGATCGCCTCTTTGATGATTTCAATCGCGCGATCTCTGCCGAGGATCTCCATGACCGTCGTTTCTTTATGTTCGAGCTGCTTATACACGTTAAAGAAGTGGGCGATCTCCTGAACGATATGCGGAGGAAGCTCGCCGACTTCGTGATAGGTGTTATAGGTCGGATCGTGGAAGGGGACTGCGATGATCTTATAATCGAACGCGCCGCCGTCTATCATCGCCATAACGCCGATCGGATAGCACTCCACGAGCGCGAGAGGCGCGATCTGCTCGCTGCAAAGGACCAAGACGTCCAAGGGGTCTTTATCATCCGCATAGGTCAGAGGAATAAAGCCGTAATTCGCGGGATAGTGCGTGGACGTATAAAGGACTCTGTCCAAAATAAGCGCGCCGGATTCTTTATCCAGTTCGTACTTATTTTTGCTTCCTTTGCTGATCTCGATGACCGCGAGGAAGTCGTGCGGGCTGATGCGGTTCGGATTGATATCACGCCATAGATTCATCGGAAAACCTCCAAAAAGCTATAATTATATATTCTATCACTCTATAACCCCTTTTTCAAGGGGAAAAGAAAAATCCGATCGCACTTTTTCGATCGGATCTTTCGGAAATTTACGCGCTTTTCTTTTTGCCGCATTTTTTGCGGACGAGAACCCAAACGAGATAAAACGCCGCGACGTACAAAAGAAACAAAACGACGACTTCCAACGGGTATAAAACGCGATTCCCCTTGACGAGATTATAAAAGATATCGTAAGGCGTTCCGTCGCCGCGCATCAGAAACATATAGTTATACGGAATCAAAATATCGGCGACGTAGGCGATCGCGCAGCACCCGACGAGGATCAGGAAGGTGATCCAAATATTTCTCTTTTGCATGCTCGCCATCCCCGCGATCGCGATATAGAGCCCCGCGAACCCGCCGAGCGAATGCGTGATCGCGGAAAAGACGTTGTCATAGGAAAGAACGGGATACGAGGAGAAATTCTGCCCCGCGGCGTAGACGCCCATCGCCGCGCCGAGCGTCCCGAAGATCAAGACGAAGTCCAAAGCGGCTTCCCTCACCCGCCCCTTCGAAAAAGCGGCGATCGGAAGCGCGAAAAACTGCAAATCACACATAAAGAGCGGGAGTTTCAAAAGCATCGGTTTCGCGTCGTGCGCGCGGAGAGCGCAGAAAGCGATGTCGCCGAGTTTCAGCAGGACGAACGCGATCGCGCAGACGACGACCACGCGATTTTTCTCGCGCTCGGGTTTCCCTTTTTCCTTTCGTCCGACGAGGATCGCAAGCGCGATCATCGCGATCATAAACGCCGTCGCAAAGACGATATGCTGCCAAGACATATACCCTTCCGGCGTTCTTCGATATTCACCGATCCCGAAAAACTCTTTCAATCCGCTCATCTTCGCCCCATCCTTTTTTGTTCGGATATTTTTATGCTACAACTTTTTCGGGGAAATTGCAAGACGGGAAAAAGCAGGCTCCTTTCCCCGAAACGAAGAACGCACCGCTCTTTCGAGCGGTGCGAGAAAGAAAATCAAGCCGACGTCGGCGCTTGTCACCGGTATTCGAATTCTTGCGAATTTTATCTTTCGTACACTTTATCCTATGCGGGCGTGCGCCGTCGGGTGCGCGTTTACGCGTTCAATAAAATTTCAAAAGCGCAAACGTTCCCTTTTTCAAACGAAGAAAGCGCGCTTCTTCCCGAAAAAACAAACCCCGAAAAGCCGTTCTCCTTTTGAAAAAAACGCTTGCAATTCCTTTTTCCCTGTGTTATAGTAATGTAGCAAGCCGAAGTGGTGGAATGGCAGACGCGATGGACTCAAAATCCATTGTTGGCGACAACGTGTGGGTTCAAGTCCCACCTTCGGCACCAGTGGCACTCGTTAAAGCGAGTGCTTTTTCTTTATCTGCGTGGGACTTGAACGGGCGAAGTGCGTAGCAAGGAAGACACAGTGCGTCTTCCGCCTGAGCCCCGGCGTGTCGGCGAGCGATAGCGAGAGTGCGAGCAAGTCCCACCTTCGGCACCACATGCATCCGCAAACGCGGATGCTTTTTCTTTATCTGCGTGGGACTTGATCCGTGGGAAGCGCCGACTTACAAACTTTGCTTTGCAGATAAGGCGGCGCCAAACGCGACGGAGCGTTTGCCACCCCGGCGAGAGATAGAAGTCCCACCTTCGGCACCGGTATAATTCAAATGCGATCCCACAAACCCTTGACTTTTTTTTCGAGAAGAGTTACGATATTTCCGAAAGGACAAAGATGTCTTGGGGGTTACCCGAGGCGTCTTTTTTTTGTTTTGGAGGAGAATATGAGCCAACTACATGAAGAATGTGGAGTTTTCGGGATTTTCAGCAAACGCAAAACCGATCTACCGACGCTCTCCTATTACGCACTGTACGCATTGCAGCATCGAGGACAGGAAAGCGCGGGGATTGCGCTGAATGACGACGGCGTGTTTCGATACGTTAAAGGAGAAGGGCTCGTAGGCGATACGCTCGGCGGCGACAAACTCCGCGCGCTCGGAGAAGGAAAGATCGCCGTCGGACACGTCCGCTATGCGACGACGGGCGGAAAACTCATGCAAAACATTCAGCCTTTGATCGTAAACCATTGCAAAGGAAGTTTGGCGCTCTGCCATAACGGCAATCTCTCGAACTCGTATGAACTTCGATTGCGGCTTGAAAAACAAGGAGCGATCTTTCATACGACCACAGATTCCGAAGTCATCTCTTATATGATTGTGCAAGAACGATTGAAAACCGATTCGATCGAAAACGCGATTCGCGCGACGATGGACGTGATCGAAGGCGCTTATTCTCTCGTGATCAGTTCTCCGCGAAAATTGATCGCCGTCCGCGATCCTCACGGTTTCAGACCGCTCTGTTACGGCGAAACGGAAGACGGGAGCATCGTTTTCGCTTCCGAATCCTGCGCGCTCGACGCGATCGGAGCAAAACTCATCAGAGATCTTCGCCCGGGCGAAATGGCGGTCGTCGACCAAAACGGGATACGCTTCGACGATTCGAAATGCGGCGATTGTCCGAAACGGTTCTGCGTGTTCGAATATATCTATTTCGCACGCCCCGATTCCGTGATCGACGGAGCATCCGTCAGCCTTTGCAGACAAAAGGCAGGTAGTTTTCTCGCAAAAGAGCACCCCGTTGACGCGGATATCGTGATCGGCGTTCCTGACTCCGGACTCGAAGCGGCGATCGGGTATTCGCACGGATCCGGCATTCCCTACGCTATCGGATTTACGAAAAACAAATATATCGCGCGCACCTTCATCGCGCCTGAGCAAACTTCCCGCGAAAAAGGCGTCGGAATTAAGCTCAACCCGATCCGCGAAGTAGTTAAAGGCAAACGGATCGTTTTGATCGATGATTCCATTGTTCGCGGAACGACCAGCCGAAGGATCATAGGGCTGCTTCGACAAGCGGGCGCAAAAGAAATCCACATGCGCGTAAGCGCGCCGCCTTTCACAAATCCATGCTTCTACGGAACGGATATCGATAACGCCGATGCATTGATCGCAAACCGCCTTCGCATCGAAGAAATCGCCCGAGAAATCGGTGCCGACTCGCTCGGATACCTAAGCATCGAAAACGTTCGCCTTCTTGCCGGAAAAGACACGGGCTTTTGCACGGCGTGTTTCGGCGGCGAATACCCGACCGCGATCCCCGACAAAACATCGAAAAACCGCTTCGAAACGAAGATCGGAGAGAAACTCGAATAAGCGAATAAAAATATTAACACTTATTTAAAATGAACCGTCAGCCCATTGACGCGTTTGTTTTTGTTTGCCTCGTCATTTTTCATGCAGGAAATACTGGACATTCGCAACCGATCGCACTATAATGTAAGAAAAGTAAGAAAGGTAGGTCGATTGATTATGAAAAGAGCCAAAGAAGAAAATCGGTTTATCGTCAGCGTAAAGGTCGGACCGAAGGGGCAGATCACCATCCCCGTCGAAGCGCGAAAGATGTTTGACATCGAAATCGGCGACACGCTGATGATCTTGGGCGATAAAAAAAGAGGTCTCGCAATTATGAAAGACGATGCGTTTTATGCTTTAATGGGAGGAATGGATTCGAATGGACGCGATCAAAATCAATAATTTAACGAAACGATACAAAGACGTAGTCGCCGTGGATGGACTGGATCTTTCGATCTCGGAGGGAGAGCTTTTTTCCCTGCTCGGCGTAAACGGCGCGGGCAAGACGACGACGATCAAGATGCTCTCGGGGCTCGTAAAGCCGACCTCGGGCGACGCTTTTCTTTTCGGTCACTCGATCACGAAAGACGAAGAAAAGATCAAAGGTATGGTGGATATTTCGATGCAGGAGACCTCGGTCGCGAGAAAGCTGACCGTTCGGGAAAACGTCCGCTTTTACGCGAGCCTCGCGGGGCAAAGCAAAGCGGAGATCGAAGAGAGCGAGCGCTACGTCTTCGATATTTTCTCCCTCGCGGAAGTCGCGGACAAGCAAGCCGACAAACTTTCGGGCGGTTGGCAGAGAAAGCTCTCGATCGCCCTCGCCTTGGTCACGAAGCCCAAGATCCTCTTTTTGGACGAGCCGACGCTCGGGCTGGACGTCCTCGCGCGGAGAGAGCTTTGGGCGGCGATCCAAGGTCTCAAAGGGAAAATGACGATCATTTTGACGACGCACTATATGGAAGAAGCCGAAGCCCTTTCCGACCGCATCGGAATTATGAAAAGCGGGAAACTTCTCTTTATGGGAACGAAAGAGGAGCTTTTCGATCAAACGAATCAAACGAGCGTCGAGGACGCCTTCGTCCTGCTCGCGACGGGAGGAAACGAAAATGCGTAAATCCTTAAAAAGAATCGGAGCTTTGACCTGCCGCAACCTGAAAGAGATCGCGCGCGATCCCCTTTCCCTCGCCCTGACCTTTGCGATGCCGCTCGCGATGGAGATCCTCTTTTATCTCGCGTTTCACAGCGCAGCTCCGCACTTTCAAATGAAATATCTCGCGCCGGGCATCGTCGTCTTCTCGCAAGCGTTTTTGACCCTCTTTATGGGGCTTTTGATCGCGCTCGACCGAAGCTCGGCGTTCCTGACGAGGCTGTTCGTTTCCAAAGCAAGATCTTACGAATTCATCCTATCCTACGCTCTTTCCGCCATGCCGATTGCCTTCGTGCAATTCATTCTGTTTCTTCTCGTCGGCGGGATCATCGATCCGAGCATTTTCTCGCCGGGAATGCTGTTCGCTTTGCTTTTGAGCATTTTGACGGCGATGACCTTCGTCGGACTCGGCGTCCTGTTCGGTTGCGTATGTAGCGAAAAGTCCGTCGGCGGCGTCTCTTCCATCGTCATCGCGGGGCAATCCGTCTTATCCGGAATGTGGTTCCCCCTGGAAGGGCTTCCCAAAGGCTTCGTAACCTTTATGGACGTCCTGCCCTTCCGCAACGCGACGATGCTCGTCTCGAACGCTTCGAGCGGCGCGCCTCTTACGTTCGCGAATTACGGGCAGCCCGCTTTGATCGTGGCAGCCTATACGCTCGTCCTTTTCGTCGCGGCGATCCTCGCTTTCAAAAGCAAAATGAAGGCGAAATAACGACCGTGAAAAACCGTTTGATCTATCTTCACGGGAAAGGCGGCAGCCCCGACGAAGCGGAGCACTACAAACCGCTCTTCCCCGATTTCGAAGTCATCGGATTAAACTACCGCGCCGAAACCCCTTGGGACGCGAAAGCCGAGATCGGCGAAGCGATCCGCGCGGCGAAAAAAGGATGCGACCGCTTGATCCTCGTGGCGAACAGCATCGGCGCGTTTTACGCGATGAGCGCCGAGGTCGATGCTTTTACGGAAAAAGCCTTTTTCATTTCTCCGATCGTCGATATGGAAAGGCTGATCCTCGACATTTTGGCGTGGTCGGGGTTGACGGAAAAAGAACTCGAAGAGAAAGGCAAACTCGCGACGGCGTTCGGCGAAGACCTTTATTGGGAGTATCTGACCTACGTTCGCAGTCATCCCCTTTCTTGGCGCGCGCCGACCGAGATCTTATACGGTTCCGCGGACGAACTCACTCGGCTCGAAACGGTCGAAACCTTCGCGAAAAAGATCGGCGCGAAGCTGACCGTAATGCCGGGCGGCGAACATTGGTTCCATACCGCGGAACAAATGGAGTTCCTCGACTCTTGGATCCGAAACGCTTTATAATTCACCCTCGGGTCGCGCGATTTCGCGACCTTTTTATAAAAAAAAGAGGCGCGAAACCTCTTTTATGCAAATATGCGCATAGGCGCATATTTTGATATCGGAATAAATCGCCCGCTCCGATTTTATCGGAAAACCGTTCGCGTTATCGCCTTTTCCCTGTCGGCGTTTCCCGCCGTTAAGCGTTCGCTTCCCGATCCCAAGCGTCGACGTCTGGGAGCGTTACGGACGCGCCGCCGTAAACGAACGTCCAAGTAAAGTCGCTGACGGTTTCGCCTTCGGCGTCGGTTATAACGACGCGAAGGGTTTGCACGAATCCCTTATCGGCAGTCGCGGTCATGCTGAAAGTACGCTGTTCTGTGGCACAAGTAAATTCCAATGAACCGCGGGAAACGTTGTTTTCCCATTCGATCGTGGCGCGGCAATGGAAATTATCGCCGATTTCCGGAATCTCATCGGCGACGCTCGCGCCGCTATCCTTATTCATAAACGAGCAGTAATTGCGATTATAAAGATCCGCCATCGTGCCGTTTTCGCCATCCTCGCGATATCCCCTTTTGCTACTGTCCGAGCAAAGGTAGGAACGTTGCGATCGATTCACTGTCGCCACGTAAAAATGCGATCCGTTTTTGAAAGCGTAGACTTCCGAGCCGTCCTTATTCAGGGTGTAACTGCTCGCGCCTTTTACGGTTTCCACGTACTGCACTTCGCCGTCCTTATCTTTGCAGGTAACGACGAAATCGGGATCTTCCAAGGTGTCTTTGAAAAAGTCGCTTTTCAGCTGCAAGGAGTATTCTTTTTCCGAAGAATCCAAATACTCGGTTCCGTCCATATGTCCCCATTCGCCTCCGCAAGCGGAAAACGCAAAGAGACTTGCGAAACAAACGAGCCAAACGATCGAAAAGAATACTCTCGATTTTTTCATAGGGAAACCCGCCTTTTAATTCATTTCTTTTTCCGCAAGACGAAGCGCGGATTCGAGAACGTCGTCCATATCGTAATACTTATATTCGCCGAGCCGCCCGCCGAAAATAACGTCCGTTTCCTTTTCGGCTTTCTTTTTGTACTTCTCGTACAAGGCTTGGTTTTTCTCGTTATTCACGGGATAATAGGCTTCTTTCCCGAGCGTCCAAGTCTCCGGGAATTCGTAGCTGATAATCGTCTTTTCCCCTTCGCCGAACTCGAATTTTTTATGCTCAATGATGCGGGTATACGGGACGGAAGCTTCCGTGTAGTTGACGACGGCGGTCTCCTGAAAACTTTTTTCGTTCAGAGTCTTCGTCTCGAAGCGCAGACTCCTGTATTCGAGGGGACCGAATTCGTAGGAATAGAATTCGTCGATCGCGCCGGTGTAGACCGTCCGTTTCGCGATCCCCGGATGCCCTTTTACGAAGTCTTTGTAATCCGCGCCGAGCAAAACTTCGATCCCGTCCAGCATTTTCGCGACCATTTCGGTATAGCCGCCGATCGGGATCCCTTGATAAACGTCGTTGAAATAATTGTTATCGAAGGTAAAGCGGAGCGGAAGCCTTTTGATGATCGAAGCCGGAAGCTCCTTGCACGGACGGCCCCACTGCTTTTCGGTGTAGCCCTTGACGAGCTTCTCGAAAACGTCCCGCCCGACGAGGCGAAGCGCTTGCTCTTCGAGGTTTTTCGGCTCGGTTTTCGGAAGCTCCGCGATCTGCTTTTCGATGATCGCTTTCGCTTCTTCCGCCGTTTCCACGCCCCACATTTCGCGGAACGTGTTCATATTAAAGGGCAAATGATAGAGTTTGCCTTTATAGTTTGCGAGCGGCGAATTGATAAAATCGTTAAACGCCGCGAAACGGTTCGCGAACGCCCAAACTTCCTCGTTCGAAGTATGGAAAATATGCGCGCCGTAACGATGGACGTCGATCCCGTCCACGCGCTCGGTATAGACGTTTCCCGCGATATGCGGGCGGCGATCGATGACGAGGACTTTCTTCCCCGCGTCCGTCATTTGGCGAGCGAACGCCGCGCCGAAGAGCCCCGCGCCGACGACGAGATAATCGTAGGTCATGCTTTCGCCTCCGTGATCTTTCTCGCGAGATAGACGCCCATAACGGACGCCATCATCAAACCGCGCGTCCAACCCGTGCTGTCGCCGAGGCAATGCAGGTGACCGATCGAGGTCGAGAGGTTCTCGTCCATCTTGATCTTATTCGAATAGAATTTGAGTTCGGGCGAATAAAGAAGGGTCTCGTCCGACGCGAACCCGGGAACGATAACGTCCACGCTCTTGATGAAATTGATGATGGAAAGCATCGCACGGTACGGCATCGCGGCGGTGATATCGCCCGCGACCGCGTCTTTCAGGGTCGGGCGGACGTTGGAATGTTCGAGTTCGTTCGGCCAAGTGCGTTTTCCGTCCAGAATATCGCCGTAGCGTTGGACGAGCATTTTCCCGTTTCCGAGCATATTCGTCAGTTCGCCGACCTTTTTCGCGTATTCGATCGGCTGATTGAACGGCTGGGTAAAGTTATGCGAGCAAAGAATCGCGAGGTTCGTGTTTTCGGATTTGAGTTCTTTATAAGAATGCCCGTTGACGACCGCGAGGTTCTCGTCGTAATTCTCTTGGCTGACGAAGCCGCCGGGGTTTTGGCAGAAAGTCCTGACCTTGTTTTTGAAAGGCTTCGGATGCCCGATGAGTTTCGCTTCGTACAGGACGCGGTTGATCTCTTCCATCACCTCGTTTCGGACCTCGACGCGGACGCCGATATCCACCGTCCCGGGTTGGTGCAAAATCCCGTGTTTCGCACACATAACTTCGAGCCACGACGCGCCGCGACGCCCGGTGCAGACGATGACCTCTTTCGCTTCGACGGCTTCGACTTTGTCGCCGAAACGGACGAGCGCGCCTTTACACTCCTCGTTCTCGATGATGAGATCGGTGCATTCGGTGTTGAAGAACATTTCCACCCCTTCGCCGAGAAGATACTTTTCGATATCGTAATAGATCTGCTGGGCTTTCTCCGTCCCCATATGGCGGATCGGGCAATCGACGAGCTTCAAGCCCGCTTGGATCGCCTTTTTGCGGATCTCTTTGATCTCTTCTTTATGGTCCACGCCCTCGATCTTTTTATCCGCGCCGAACGCGAGATAGATCGAATCTGCGTAATGGATCAGATCCTGAACGGTGTCGTATCCGATCAGATCGGGGAGATCGCCGCCGACGTCCGCCGAGAGGGAAAGTTTCCCGTCCGAAAACGCGCCCGCGCCCGAAAATCCCGTCGTGATCGCGCAGTTCTTGCAATTCACGCATTTCCCGGTCTTCGCCTTCGGGCAAGCGCGCTTTTCGATCGCCGCGCCTTTTTCGATGAAGGTGATCTTCTCTTTGCAGCCGCGCTTCAAAAGCTCGATGGCGGTAAATATGCCGGCGGGTCCGGCGCCTATGATCAAATAATCGGTTTTCATTTTTCGCTCCTTTCGATCTCTATGCGCGTGCGCCGAAGCGCACGCCGCTATACATAATACAACAAGGAAACCGAAAAAACAACCTATTTCCTTTTTTTCGGAGAATTCTCGGGAAGAAGATTCCAAAGCAACTTACGAAAAACCGCCGCATATAGTAATGTATGACGATCGGGGTAATGGACAGCGGAATCGGAGGTCTCGGCGTTCTCGCCGAGCTCGTAAAAAGAAAATGCGCGGAAAACTACGTCTATTTCTCGGACGGGGAAAACCTACCCTATGGGAACAAGACCAAAAACGAACTTCGCGAGATCGCGCTCCGCGGGGTAAAGATCTTGCGGGAAAGAGGGGCGAACGTCCTCGTTTTCGGATGCAATACCCTCTCTTCCGCCGCGCTCGACGCCGCGCGGAACGCTTTCGTCGGTCCGACGTTCGGGCTTCTTCCCCGACCCGAATTCTGCCTCGGCAAATCCCTCCTTTTAACGACGCCGACGACCGCGCTCTTTCTTCCGAAACTTTCCGAGAATCTTTCCCTTTTAACGCCGCCCGACCTCGCCGCGTTGATCGACGGGGACTATCCCGATCTCACGAATGTCGAAGCCTATCTTTCGCCTCTCCTCGCGCCCTATGCGGACGCGGAAAGCGTCTATCTCGGTTGCTCCCATTACGTCTTTGCGCGATCGGTCTTTCGAAAAGCGCTCCCGAAGGCGAAGATCCTTTCCGGTATAAACGCGCTCGCCGACCTCGCAAAAGCAGTGTTGCCCGCGGCGAACGTCAAGAGTCAAAACGTCGATTTTCTTTTCAGCGGCAAGAGTCAAACCGACCGATACGCCGCGATCCTTTCCTCTCTTCTTTGATTCAAACAAACGCTTTTTCGATCCCTTTCGCAAGCGCGGAAGCAAACGCCGCGACGAAAAGGTCGATCTCTTTCGGGGTCACGACCAAAGAGGACGGAAGCGGCTCCACGAAACGCGCGTGACACAATAGCGGAACGCCGACGGACAGGACGGGGACGCCGACGGTTTCTTCGGTCAATCCGATCCTTTCGTTTCCGACGCCCCCGCCCGGGGAAATCCCCGCGTCCGTGAGCTGAACGGCGCGACAAAGCCTTTCGACCTTCCGCGTGGCGAGGGTGTCCACCGCGAGGACGAGGTCGGGGCGGATTTCTCTTGCGACGCCGCGCGCGACCTCGGCGCTTTCGATCCCCGTCAGCCCGAAAACGGACGGCGAAAGGATGAAAAACCTCGCTTTTCCCTTTCTCGCGGGATCGAGTCTCTTCACCGTTTCGCTCCCGAGAGCGTCCGCGACAGCGAAAGGATTCCCGAGTCCGACGGCGAGAATCCTTTCGATTTTCCCTTTCGCGAGCCTTCTCGCGCTCTCCGCGACGGCACGCGAAATTTCCTCGGAAAGTTCGGATAATTCCAAAATATTTCCGTTTATCAGGATCGTCTGATATTCCCCTTTCCCGCGGATCGAAGAAAAGGACGCGAACGGCTCTTTTGCTTGAAAGGTCAATCTCGACAGTCGTTCTCCGATCCTTTCTTCCTCCGTTTTTATGCCCGTTTCCGAGGTTTCGGCGGCTTCCGAAGCGAGTTCTTCATATTGTTCCATAGTTTTAGACTGCGAGAAATGAAAAATATTATCAAAAAATAATTGCAAAGCAAAGGGCGGCTATGCTAAAATACATATTACGTTAAAAACATAAATAAAAGGCGCGAACCGCGCCGAAAGGAGAAATTTTAATGCCTAACATCAAATCCCAAAAGAAACGCGTGCTTATCACCAAAGAAGAGTATCTTCGCAATAAGTCCATCCGTTCGGAAGTCAAGACCGCGATCAAGAAGTTCAACGCCGCGATCGCCGCGGGCGACGTAGCCCAAGCCGAAGCGCTTCTTCCCGTCACCGTTTCCGTTATCAATAAAGCCAAGAGCGACGGCGTCTATCATATCAACACCGCGTCCCGCAAAATCGCTTCTCTGAACAAGTCACTCAATTCCATCAAGGCGTAATCTATGCCCGGTGTGAAAATCAACACGAAAGAAGACGCGTTTCGCCTTTTCGACGAAGCCGTAAAAGCGTTGATCAACAGCAATTTCATCATAACGCAGAAGCCGATCACCGACCTTTTGAGATGCTTGATTTTCAGCGACAAACTTAACGCGTTCGTTTCGGACTGCGTTAAAGGGGTCAATTACGAAGAAGAATTCGAAAAAGCCGTCTCGGAAACCGAGTACGGCTCTTCGTTTACTCTTCCCCAAAGCAACAAACGGATCATCGCGCTCGTCACGGGGCTTCTCTCCGATTTCGACAACGGAAAGCGCTCGCTCACCGGTTTTTTGCGCGAGTTTTATCCCTCGAACGATAACAATCGAAAATACAAAATGTTTTGCGAAAGCGTCTTGATCCCCTATCACGCCGCGTTTCGCCAATCTTTTTTGTACGACATCGATTCGGCGGAAGGATCTTTGGACGCGGAGCGTAGCCCCGCGATCACGGAAGGCGTCTTAGAGCAAGCCGCCGCCGTCCTCTCCTCTCTCCGCACCGTCTTTCAAGGGGATAACAAGCTGTCGTCCAAGAAACGGGAAGACCTCTTTCTTTTGACGGACGGATTATATTACAGCCTCGAAAAAGGAGACCCCCGCATCATCAAAGCGGTTTGGACGGGTCTCAAAATCGCGCTCGCGGGAAACAAAAAAGCCGAGCGCAAATTCTCCGACGTAACGGAATTTCTCGCGCTTTACGCGCTCCTGTAAGGTTCATTATTCATTATGGCAACGGATTCCACGCTGAACAAACTCATTCTCTTGTACGTCATGGACAAGATGGAAGTTCCTCTCGAAGAGGATAGTCTTACCGATCTTTGCACGGCGGACCACAGCTGGATGAATTATATGGACTGCAAAGACGCGATCTTCGATCTCGACGAAGTCGGGTTCTTCCATAAGCGCCTTTCCCAAAACAAGACGATTTATAACATCACGCCGGACGGCAGAATGTGCCTCGCGAATTTCTACACGAGGATCCCGATCTCCCTTCGCGAAGAGATCAATTCTTTCATCAAGTCGCACCGCATGGATTACCGCCGCCGCCAAGAGTACGTCAGCGATTATTTCAAAAACAGCGACGGGACCTATACCGTCGTCTTGAAGATCCTGAAAATGGGAAGCGACCTGCCCCTCGTCGAGCTGAAAATGGTCGTGGAAAGCCGCGAGAACGCCGCCTTTATCCATAAAAACTGGCAATCCCGCGCCGGCGCCGTCTACGGCGCGCTGTGCGACAACCTCTTGGACGGCTGAGCGAAAGTCAAATAAACGAAAAAAATGCGCCGCTTCTGCGACGCATTTTTTCTTCTGTCGTAAGGACTTATTCTTGCACGAACGAGCAGATCACGCGAACGGATTTGCGCGCCTCGGGAACCGATAGAATGGAATAAACGTGCGGAAGGTTTTTTCCGATCAACGTCTTTACGGGTACGCCCGCCGCTTTCATCTTATCCACGAGAAGCATTACGTCCGGATAAAAGAGATCCGCCGTTCCTTGGATGATCAACGTTTCGGGAAGCCCGGCGAGGTCGGCGTTCAACGTACTGACCTTTCCGTCCGAAACGTCTGTTTCGCCCGCCCACGCTTCGGCATCCGCCTTTAAGAATCCGACCGAAAGGACGGGATCTGCGGCTTCGTAGTTTTTGATTTTCGGATTATTCATCGCGAGATCCACCCACGGTGCGAGCAAAACCATTTTCGAAGGGAGCGCGGAGCCCGAATCGCGAAGTCGCTGCGCCATTCCGAGCGCGAGCCCGCCGCCCGCGGAATCTCCGATGAAGACGACGGTCTTTCCGGCGTTATCCATTCGCCACGCCGCATACTGCGTCAGAAGTTTCTCATAGGCTTCCTCATAGGTGTGATGCGGCGCCAGCGGATAGATCGGAGCGACGACTTCCGCGCCTGTCTGTTTCGCGATGGTATCGAGGAGCGCCCATTGCCCTTTCGAAGCCTCGGCGACGTACGCCCCGCCGTGAATAAAGAACAAAACGAGATCGGATTTCGTCGAAGAATTGATGTAATAGACCTGCATTCCCGCTTCTTCTTTTACGACATGACCGCAGGTAAATTTGAAATTCTTTTGCAGTTGATAGGTTGCCTCGGGCGCCGCCTTGACCGATTCGAGTCTTTGAATCTCCTGCTCGTACGTCCATTCCTTTTTCGACGCCGCTTTTTTCCACATATAAACCGTGGCGGCAAGAGATCGCCCGTAGATCGCATGGGAAAGCCCGACGGACAGCCCGCCGAGAAAGGTAACGGCAAGCGCGATACTCACCAAAATGATCCAAAGCCTTTTGGCAATACTCTTTTTCGATTGTCTCATTTCTTCCGTTTTCATTTATTTATCGAGTAACAGAGAAAGATAG
>JAIKVL010000017.1 GCA_024685775.1 Clostridia bacterium
CGAGGTCGATCCGTCTGCCTCCGCTTGCGCAGTTATCGATGCGAAGTCCGGGGATTTCCTGCGAAAGCGCGTCCAAAAACGCGTACTCGCCCGTGACGTAATGATTCTCCGCGAATCCTTTTCTGCCGCCGTACAAATCGCGATCTGCCTTTTCCCAATAAACTCTCGGGTCAATATTGAAATCCTGCCGATAATAGGAAACTCCGTTCTCTTTTAAGGAAGCGATGATCACGCCTTGGATATACTCTCGCGCTTCCTCGCACCCCATATTCAAAAGGCAGTTTTCCCCTTTCGCCGTCAAAAGCCACGAATCGGCTTTACCTTTCGCTTGGATCTCTTTATACAGTTCGGACGATTTCGGAACGCGCTCCGGCTCGTACCAAAGAAGCATTTTCGCGCCGTTCTCCGCGAGATAATCGCTGACCGCGCCGAGTCCGTTCGGATATTTATCGAGGTTTACCGTCCAGTTTCCGACGGCGCTTCGCCAATCCGACGCGCCGTTAAGATCGTACCACGCCGCGTCGTACCAAGCGTAATCGAGGGTTTCGAGGAGATCGAGCTCTTTGAGTTTTTCGATATAGGCGCGCGTTCCCGCCTCGTTTGCGCGGCTCGTGTCGTCCTGTCCTTCCGCGCCCGCGAAAAGAAGCATACTGCTCGGCGCGTAATGTTCGCCGAGACCGCGCTTGATATCCGCGCGGAAATTATTGAAGCCTTTCAATGGGCTGCTTCCGTTTGAATAAAGCGAGAGGGAGATCAAAGGCGTGCGGACGCTTTCGCCAGGTTCCAAATAGCCGCAAAGATCGCTCTGCCCGACGTTCACCGAGACATGGCCCTTATGCGCCGCGAAGCGCGCCGTCCAATCGCCCGACCAACCGATCCCGATCGTTGCGCCGATCGCGCCGGACGCGGAGGGAGATTTCCCCCAAAGGTTGAAAAAAGGCAAATACTGCGTTGAACTTCTTCCGCCGAGCGTATCGAAGACGTAAGTGGTCTTCTTACCCGACAGCTCCCGGCTGTACAGCGCGAAATCGTCCGTCGCTTCGTCGCTGCCGCCGCTGAAATACAGCGTGGAATCCGAGAAATCGAACGCACCCGTCAACCCGTACAAAAAAGAGAGCTCGAGCGAATTCTCCGTCCCTCGGTTGGTCAAGCCGACCTTCCACTCCGAAGTGGCGGTAAGGTCGTAATACGAAGCGATAAGGCGCGCTTCCAACCCCGTTTCGCGGTGCGTAAAGACTTTTTCGAGGGTGACGTCGCCGCCCGATTCCTCGCGGAGCGCGATCTCGATATCCCACTCGGAACGCGTTTCGACAAAGCCTTTATCTCCAAAGCGAAAATCGAACGCGGCGCTTGCGACGGAACCCTCCATTGAACGTTCGAGTTCGTCGCGGAACCAAGCGCGCGACAACTCGCGGTCTTTATGATCAAGCGATATTTCTTCCGCGCTTGCTTGCGGGAAAGTGACGAGATCGCGCGAAAACGCTTTGAAAAGTTTCGCTTGCGGGAGCATTTTGCAGGAAAAGATCAAAGACGCCGCATAGACGCCGAGCGCGACGACGGCGGTCGCCCACAGCGCGAACTTCCGATTTCGGCGCGTTCCGTAATAAAGCTGAACGATCACGCAAGCGAGATAAAAGGACAACAAAACGACAAGCCCGAAAACGCGCGTGACCGTTTCGTTCAAAAACGCGGAGGCGATCGCCTGCGACGGGAAAAACAAAAGTGAAAAGACGCCCGCGCCCACAAGGAACGGCGCCGCAAGAACGATCGGTTTACTTTCGGGGTATTTTTGGAAATACGCAAGCGCGAACATCGCGCCCGACGACAGAATAAAATCCGAGAAAAGAAGCGCGAGCTTCCAAGCGCGAACCGCGATCACGCTGTCATAAACGTAAAAAATCGCGCCGACGGCGATCGTTCCCGAAAGAAATATCTCAGCTGCGATCAGGAAAAACGGGGATATGAAAAACGCACGGATTTTCCTTTTTTCCATACGTTTATTATATAGTTTAAAAGCGCACTTTGTAAAGAGAGCGAAAACACTTGAAGAAAACGCCTCGATAAAACTCGGATCCTCTTTTCGGAAAAAGGGTTTCTCTTTGAGAAAATGTCACGAAGGGCGGTGAAGCGATCCGCTCTTTTTGATGGCTTCGACAAGCCTTCGAGCCGCGATCCGATGACAGATCCGCCCGGGGTGTCCCGCCCGAACGTCCGACATCGACGCCGCGCTCGGCGTTTCGAGGACGGAGACGCGCGGAGATCCGACGCGCATTTGCGCTTCGATCGTTAAAGGAAGCAATTCGGGTTTCTCGAAAAATCCGCATAAAAGGATAATCTTCGCTCTTTCGTTCTTCTCGGCGACGCGCTTGATGAACGAAGCGAAACGAGCGACCACTTTCTCTTTTTCTTCCTCTCTTTTTTCGCCCGAGAATTCGGATAAATAGGAAAAATCGTTCGTCCCGAGAGTAATGACGACGACGTCTGGAAGGAACAAGGAAAAGTCCCATTTTTCCTCGTTTCGGAAGAAGTCGACGTTCTCATAGATCTCCGGGATCGAGTGATCGGAATAGACGGACTTATAGATCGGCCAACCGCCCGCCGCGATCACGTTATAATCCGCGCCGAGTGCTTTTGCGGTCAGATACGAAAAGGCTTTCGTTACGTCCTGCTCTTTGGTTTTATATTCCCCGTCCCCGAGCGGCGCGAGCGTTCCGAATCCCGTCGTGATCGAATCACCGATAAATTCGATCTTTAAGGCGGGCTTCTTTTCCTGCGGCAAAAACGCGCCGTCGGTCTCCGCGGAGAACAGCGCGAAGGAATTATTCGCCGATTCGGTGAGTTTGACGACTTCGAAGACGTGCTCCCCCTCTTCCGCGCGGACGGCGATCTTTTTTTCGCCTTTCGGCAAACGGACGCGGCGCGTCTTCCCGTCCACGGTCACGCGAATATACGCGTTTCGGTCCGAAAGAGAGAACTCGGAAAAAACGCGAAGAACAAGCTCCGTTCCTTTGAATTTCCCGAGAACGGACGCCCCCGAATGATTCAAAAACAGGCGTTCGCCTTTCGCGTAACGCCGTCCTTGAAAAAGAAAATATGTGTCGAATTCGGAAACGCCGAGTCGCATTACTGCCTGCCTTCGATCATGGATTTGACCTTCATCAGGCGGATCGTGTTCGCCCTTTCGTTCTCGTCAAGCTTCATCGTTATATACTTGATCGTCTCTTTGAATTCGGGGATCATGACGAATTCGAGCGCGTTGACGCGGCGACGGTTCTTTTCGATCTCGTCCGCGAGCATATTACAGGTCTTTTCGACTTCGGCAAGCTCGATGAGTTTGGGGAGAAGATCGCCCATTACGCCGATGCAACCGTCGAGTTCGCCCGTAACGGAAGCAAAGCTGTACGGATAGGTCTCGCCGCCTTCGCCGCTCTCCACGATAAACGCGGGAACTTCGACGCTCATTACGTTCTTACTGCCGCTCTTGACCTTGACTTTTTTCCCGGGGACGAGGACGGCTTCGCCAATCTCCGCTTCGCTCGAAACGGCTTTTGCAAGCATAAAACGACCGAGCGCGTCTTTGAGTCCCTTTTCGACCTCTTCGCGCAAGGCGAGATTCCGCTTGATCAGCGACATAAACTGACGAATCATTTCGTCGGATTTATCTTTCAGAAGTTTATGACCGCGCGTCGCGGTTTTGAGGCGCCCTTTCAGGCGCGTCAATTCCATACGAGTCGGGTTTACCTTCGCGACCGCCATTATTTCTCTTCCGCCTTTTTATAGTATTTATCGAGATATTGGTCTTTGATTCTTTTGAGCTCCGCACGCGGCAAGATGCCGAGAAGCTCCCAACCGATATTCAAGGTCTCTTCGATCGTGCGGTTGGTCGTAAAACCCTGCGAAACGTATCTCTTTTCAAACTCGCCCGCGAATTTCGCGTAAAGTTTATCGACTTCGGTCAAAGCCGCGTCGCCGAGGATCGCCGCGAGTTCTTTACATTCCTTTCCGCGCGCATAGCAAGCGAAAAGCTGGTTCATCGTGTCGGCGTGATCTTCCCTCGTCTTGCCCTTACCGATACCCTTATCCTTCAAACGGGAAAGGGACGGGAGGACGTCCACGGGGGGAACGATCCCTTTTTTATTGAGTTCGCGGGACAAGATGATCTGACCTTCGGTAATGTACCCGGTAAGGTCGGGGATCGGGTGGGTCTTGTCGTCTTCGGGCATCGTCAGGATCGGAATCTCGGTGATCGAGCCTTTGCTACCTTTGAGTCTGCCCGCACGCTCGTACATCGTCGCGAGGTCGGTATAGAGATAGCCCGGATAGCCGCGGCGACCGGGGACTTCCTTTCTCGCGGCGGAGACTTCGCGAAGCGCTTCGGCGTAGTTCGTGATATCCGTTATGATGACGAGGACGTGCATTCCCTTTTCGAACGCGAGATATTCCGCGGCGGTAAGCGCCATACGCGGCGTCGCGATACGCTCGATCGCGGGGTCGTTCGCAAGGTTCATAAAGAGAACCGTGCGGTCGATCGCGCCCGTGCGCTTAAAATCGGAAATAAAGTAATCCGCTTCTTCGAAGGTAATACCGACGGCGGCGAAGACGACGGCGAAGTTACCTTCGTCCGAGCCGATGACCTTGGCTTGCCTCGCGATCTGCGCCGCAAGGTTCGCGTGAGGAAGACCGGACGCGCTGAACACGGGGAGTTTCTGCCCTCTGACGAGGGTATTCAATCCGTCGATCGCGGAAACGCCCGTCTGAATAAATTCGTCGGGATAGTCGCGCGCGGTCGGGTTGATCGGCTGACCGTTGATATCGAGATACTTGTCGGCGATGATGTCGGGGCCGCCGTCCTTCGTCCTTCCGATACCGTCGAAGACTCTGCCGAGCATATCCATCGAGACTCCGAGTTCCATGCTTCTGCCGAGGAACCTCGCCTTGGACGTGCTGATCTTCAAGCCTTGCGAATTTTCGAAGAGCTGGACGAGCGCTTTATCTCCGTTTACTTCAAGCACCTTTCCGCGCCTGATCTCGCCGTTTTCCTGCTTGATCTCGACGAGTTCGTTATACGTTACGCCGCTGACGCCCTCGACGAGCATCAACGGTCCGACGACTTCGCGGATCGTTCTGTATTCCTTAACCATATCAAATCTCTCCTTCCGAGATCAGCGCCGCCATCGACTCTTTCAACTTTTCCTCGATCTCGTCCAATCTTTCCATCTCGCTTTCGGGTATATATTTGCTTCTGCCGATCTCCTCTCTGACGGGAAGGGCAAGGATATCTTCAATATCCACCCTGCGGGAAAGGGCGTCGCGCCCCAATTCATCTGCAAGCAAGATCAAACGCAGCATTTTATATTGCTTTTTGAGAGAGGCGTAAGTATCCACCTCGTGGAATGCGTTTTGATGCAGATAGTCTTCACGAATGGACTTTGCCGTCTCC
>JAIKVL010000018.1 GCA_024685775.1 Clostridia bacterium
AGCCCGACGGACAGCCCGCCGAGAAAGGTAACGGCAAGCGCGATACTCACCAAAATGATCCAAAGCCTTTTGGCAATACTCTTTTTCGATTGTCTCATTTCTTCCGTTTTCATTTATTTATCGAGTAACAGAGAAAGATAGGTCGCCTTTTGCGCTCATCTTCCGGTGGATCCGAATCCTCCTTCTCCTCTTTCCGTTTCTTCCAAGCAATCCGATTCCTCGAAATCCGCTTTGAGATAGGGCGCGATGACGATTTGCGCGATACGTTCGCCGTTTTTGACCGTTTGCGCGGCGCCCGATTGATTATAAAGCGCGACGAGAATCTCGCCGCGGTAATCGGAATCGATGACCCCGACCTTATTCGCGGGCGCGAGCCCCCTCTTGGACGCGAGCCCGCTCCGCGCATACACGAGCCCGACGTACCCTTCCGGGATCGCCATTTGAATGCCCGTTCGGACGAGGACCGTCTCGCCTTTCCCTATCGAAAGTTCTTCTTTATCCAAGCAAGCGTACAGATCCGCGCCCGCCGCTCCCGCAGAGCCGTAGGTCGGGAGAACCGCATTTTCACAGAGTTTCTTGATCTTGATTTTCATTTTCAACCTCGCTTCCGAAAAGTTTTTCCTGTATCAGCGCTTTCAAGGCGGGCAAATTGTCGCCGAATTTCGCGCTGACATATAGATTTCCCGGCACTTTTTCCGCCTTATCCGCTTTGTTATAGACCGTAATCATCGGGACGTTTTCCGCGCCGATCTCTTTGACGACTTCTTCGACCGTCTTGATCTGCGACTCCATTTCGGGAGAGGACGCGTCCACGACGTGAAGGAGAAGATCTGCGTAACGGACTTCGTCCAACGTCGACTTAAAGGCTTCGACGAAGGTATGCGGCAGGTTGCGGATAAAGCCGACCGTATCGGTCAGGACGTAGCTGCCCTTTTCCGTCCAAACGTTTCGGCTGACGCTGTCCAACGTCGCGAAGAGTTTATTCTCCGCGAGGACGTCCGCGCGCGCGATCGCGTTCATCAAAGTGCTCTTGCCCGCGTTCGTATAGCCGAGGATCGTGACGCTTTTTACGCCCGTCTGCTTTCTCCTCTTTCTCCGAAGGTCTCTCCCTTCTTCGAGGGCTTTTAGCTTTTCCGAAAGCTCGGAAATGCGCTTACGGATATGACGGCGATCCGTTTCGAGTTTGGTTTCGCCCGATCCGCCCATCGCGTATAACCCGCCGCGCTGGCGGCTCATACTTTCGCCCTGCCCGACGAGAAGCGGAAGCGTGTACTTCAAGCGCGCGAGTTCGACCTGCAAACGCCCTTCGGCGGTCGTCGCGTGCTTCTCGAAGATTTCGAGAATCAATGTCCCGCGGTCGACGACCTTTCGATTTAATCGTTCGGAAATCGCCGCGTGTTGGATCGCGTTCAAGGGCGCGTCGAACAAAATGACGGCGGCGTTTTTGATCTGCGCTTCCATTTTGATCTCGTCGATCTTGCCGCTTCCGACGAAGAAGGTCGAATCGACGGCGCTCCGCTTTTGGCTGATTTTTCCGACGGGCTCGTAGCCTGCGGTCTCCGCGAGGCGTTTAAGCTCGTACAAAGATTCTTCGTCCCCGATCCCGACCGTCAGGCAACGGTTATTGATTTCGACGGTCTCTCGGCTCCCTTTGTTTTTACCGACTCGATCGTTCTCGATGATGCGGGATAAAAGATCGTCGTGATCGACGGAAGAAAGATCGACGTCCGTAAGGATCAATCCCGTCGCGCCGAAATAGCCGACCTGCATTTTTTTCGCGCCCTCATTCGACACGCCGATCGCCGCCACGCAATCGTACTTCATTTCCTTTAAGGCGGAAAGATCGGCTTCGGAAAGGCGCGCGACGCCGTTCGGATGGGTGTGGATCACGCGGATCCCGGAAAGCGAGCGTTCGCCGCGGCGTTTGCCGAGTGGCAAGACTTCGACTTTGACGCTATCGCCCACCGCGATCGCCTCGACGCGCCCCGACCGCGAAATATAAGCGGAGATCTCCTTTCCCGTGGCTTTCGTAAAATCCGCGAGAAGAGAGATCGTCTCTTCGCTGACGAAGGAACTTTTATCGGTAAAACCGAGATGCTTTTCCAGCCCCCAAAGGAGCGCGCGTTTAACGCCCGTAACGTTTCCGTGTATCATAGTTTTATTATAAAGTTTTTCTCCTTATTTATCAAGTCAAATCGCGCTCGTCATAAAGAAACGACGGCGCGCATAAGCTCTATTACATTTCAATCGGGGAGAACAATATGAAAAAGAAATTTTTTATCGCGCTCGCAGCCTTATTGACCTTGACCTGTCTTTTCGCTCTCGCTTCTTGCGGGAAAAAATCTTCCGCGCCGAAAAAAGAAGGGCTCGAAAAACTCGTCAGCACCTATCACGACGGCGTCTACGTCGGCGCAAACGAAGACTTCACCGCGAACCTGACGACGGGCGAATCCGAGAAACTCATCGTGGCGGACGGAAAAGTCGGCGAACTCGCACGCTTCGCGACCTTAACCGTAACGCCGCTGACCTCGTCGCTTTTCAATAACGTCTATACCTACGTCCTGATCGGAGAAAGCGGAGAAAAGACGGGCGACCTCGAAAAGGACGTCATCGGCGCGAGTTTTACGGCGGAGATCGACAATATCGAGACGATCGGAAAGATCACTTCGGTCAAGATCGTCGCGCAGGACATTCTGGAAAGCGCGATCGAGCTTCAAAACAAGCTGGATGGCGCGCTGACTTGGAAAGAGATCGTCAAGATCGCCGAAACGGAATTTAAGGACGCGATCAAGGAAGAAAGCGACACCGGCGCGCTGCCTCGCGAGATCTACGTCAAACTCGTCAACGCGATGGCGACGGACGACTCGCCCTATTACTATTACGTCTCCTTTATCAAATCCCCCTCGGACTACTGGGCGCTCCTCTTGGATCCCACGACCGGCGCGGTCATCAGCAAAAAAGTCTGATCGAAAAAGCGGGCGTTCGGCAAAACCGAACGCCCGTTTTTCCAATATTAAACTATTTCTCAAAAAATGCAATACGCCATTCCCTATCCGTCCGATCACTTTATTCTTCCGAATCAAACGGCTTTGGATCGGATAGCAGATGCGAGGCTCGCCGAGGGGACGCGCAGGCGCGTACTCCTTGTACGCAACTGCGCGGAACCGAAGGCAGTCAACGAAGCAGCTGCGCGATAGACAAAGCCGATATTATACGAGTTCTCGCTTATAGCACCTACGGCGTTTGTGGATAACATCTCCACCTTTGAACTTATTCATAAAATTATTGATCTCGGAATTATCTTCGAGGTTCGCGTTGGATTCGAGCTCGAAGATCCCGTCCTCGATCACGTTTTTCCAAAGGCGGGTCACGACCATCGCGTTTACGCCGCTGTTTTGAAACTCGGGCTTAACGGCGATGAGCGCCATTTCGAGTTCGGTCGTCTTTTTGAAAAGAAGGGTCAAAAAGTGAAAGATCCCCGTCGGGAAGAGTTTTCCTTTGCTCCGATTCAGCGCGCCGCCGATCGAAGGGAGCATCAAGCCGAACGCGATCATATTCCCGTCGCGATCCGCGACGCAGGAAAGATAGCGCGCCTTAATAATGAATTTCAAACCGTCGAGCAAAGATTTTTTCGCGTTCTCGGTCAAAGGAACGGTGCCGTGCAATTTTTCATACGCCTCGTCCACCAAGCGGAAGATCCCCTCCGCGAAGCGATCGAGAAGCGTTTTCGTCTTCATCTTATCTTCGACGAGCTCGTGAAACCCGTACTTTTTCGCGACGAGTTCCGCGGTCCTTTGATAGCGTTCGTCCACCTCGGCGGGGACTTTCAAACGGCGTTCGAGCCAATCGAAAGCTTTTTCGTAACCGAGCGCTTCGATATGAGTTTGATAATAGGAATAGTTATAGACGCCGCCGTAATTCTCCGGAAGGTCGAACCCTTGGATCAAAAGCCCTTCCTTATCGAGATCGTTATAGCCGAGCGGACCTTGGATCAAAAAGATCCCCTTTTCTTTCGCGTAGGTCTCGACGGCCTCAAACAGCGCGGCGAAAACGGAAAAATCGTCGATCGCGTCCAACCTCGTAAAACGGACGCTTTTTACGCCCGTCTTTTCGATATCGGCGTAATTGACGATCGCGCCGATCCTACCGACGACCTTGCCCTTTTCGTCCCTCGCGAGGAAAAAGGCGCTTTCGGTATAATCGCCGTAAATATTCGTCTTTTCGCTCAGCAATTTCAGCTCGTCCGCGTAAAAAAGAGGCGCGTAGTAAGGATTCCCCTCATAGAGTTTTAAGGGAAAGTTTACGAACGCGCGCGCTTCTTTTTTCGTTTCGACTCGTTTGACCGATACCATTTTACCCTCTCTTAACATCCGTCACCGTCTTGATCGCGGCGAGTTTGTTTTTAACGGCGGTGAGTTCCTCTCTGTCCGCGAGCTCGACCGTTACTTCGATCTTTACGTTTTTATCCTTATCCACGCTCGCATTCATTTGCGAAAGGTCGATCCCCATTCCGATGAAAACCTCGGTGACTTGGTTGATCGCCGAAGTACTCGTGGCGAAGACGGTCAGCGACGCGGAGAACTTGCCCGCCGCCACGCCCGACCATTCGGCTTTGATCAAGCGATCTTTTTCAAGCGTCGCGACGTTGACGCAGTCCGCGCGGTGGACGTTGATCCCTCTGCCGCGGGTGACGTAGCCGATGATATCGTCGCCGGGGAGCGGGTTGCAACATTTACACATATGGATCTGCATCCCGTCCTCTCCGTCGATCAAGACGCCGCTTTCGCTCTTCGCGCGTTTCGCGGTCTGCGGTTTGAGTTGCTGCTCTTTCGGAACGGTCTGCTGATAGCGATGGACGAGCTTATCGATGATCTGTTTTGTTTTGAGTTCGCCGTAACCGACTGCGGCGAGGACGTCTTCCGCGGAGGAAAAAGACTGCTTTTCCGCGGTCTCGTAGATCCAGCTGTCCACCATGAGTTCTTTCGCGCTGTATCCCGCCCGCTTGCAAGCGGCGATCAGCATATCTCGCCCGATTCGGATGTTTTCTTCGCGAAGCGTGCGCTTAAAGTATTGGCGGATCCTCGCCTTGGTAGACGACGAGGCGACGAAGCGCAGCCAATCCCTCGACGGTTTCGCGTTGGGCCCCGTCGTGATCTCGACAATATCGCCCGTTTTGAGTTTGGTGGAAAGCGGAACGATCTTCATATTGATCTTTCCGCCGATGCATTTATTGCCGACGTCCGAGTGGATCGCGTAGGCGAAGTCGACGACGGTCGACCCGACGGGCAGGTTCTTGACGTCGCCCTGCGGCGTAAAGACGAAGACCTCGTCGTTAAACATTTCGGTTTTCAGCGCGTTGATGTACTCTTTGCTGTCTTCGACGTCCCCTTCGTGGAGCGCCATGACCTCGCGGATACATTCGATCTTTTCGTCGAGCGTTTTGTCCCTTTGTCCGTCTTTATACTTCCAATGCGCGGCGATGCCGTACTCGGCGAGGCGGTGCATTTCTTTCGTTCGAATTTGGACCTCGAAAGGCGCGCCGTAGGAATTCAGGACGGTCGTGTGGAGCGATTGATATTTATTTGCTTTCGGGGTCGCGATATAATCTTTGAAACGACCGGGAAGCGGCGTCCACATCGAGTGAACCACGCCGAGGACGTTATAGCAGTCCTTGACCGATTCCACGATGATTCGAACCGCGACGAGATCGTAGATCTGGTCGATCGAAGAATTCTGGCGAAGCATTTTCCTGTAAATGCTGTAAAAATGTTTCGCGCGCCCGTTGATCTCGTATTTGATATGCATCTCGTCCAGCTTCGCGGAGAGTTCCGCCGAGACCGTTCGGACGAACGTTTCCCTCTCTTCCTTTTTGGAAGCGATCAGGTTTACGAGGTCGTAGTACTCTTTCGGATAGAGATAGCGCATCGCGAGATCTTCGAGCTCTCCCTTGACCTGCGACATACCGAGACGGGCGGCGAGAGGCGCGTAGATCTCCATCGTCTCCTTCGCGATGGACTTCTGCGCTTCTTCGGGCTTGAACGCGAGCGAGCGCATATTGTGAAGCCTGTCGGCGAATTTTATGATGATGACGCGGACGTCTTTCGCCATCGCGAGAAGCATTTTGCGGAGATTTTCCGCTTGCGCCTGCTCCTTGCTCTTGAATTGCAGTTTATTGAGTTTCGTGACGCCTTCGACGAGCGAGGCGACCTCTTCGCCGAACCGCGCGACGACGTCTTCCCTCGTAAAGGAAGTGTCCTCGATCACGTCGTGCAAGAATCCCGCGGCGACGGAAGATGCGTCCATCCCGAGATCGATCAAGATATTCGCGACGTGACACGGATGCACGAAGTACGGTTCGCCGGACAAGCGAAGCTGCCCGTCGTGCGCCGATTTCGCAAATTCGAACGCGGAAAGAATCTGTTCGCATTGCGAAGCCGAATAATTCTTTTTGACCTTTTCGATAAGGTCGTTTTCGTTCAACAGTACTTTCGTCATATCGCGCCTTGATTTATTATACCACTTTTTTACGCTTTCGCCCTTTATTTTTTACTTTTCAACAATCGGACGAGGAAGACCGCTCCGATCGCGAGAATCGCGAGCGAAGAAGCAACGCCGCTCCACAACACGACGGACAGCGGAAGGATATACGCGCCCTTTTCCGCCCCCGCGATCGCAAGCGCGGTCAAGACGGAAAAACAAACGAACGCCGCCGCGGCGATCGAAAGTAAGACGATAAATAAAACCTTTTCGCGCGTCCGATTATTCAAAATAAATATCCAGCTCCTTTATTTTTTCGATCGAATCGTAGGCGGTTGCGCCGGAATCGAGAAGAGGCAAATAATAGGTCTCAATCTCGGTTTTCAATTCTTTGCTCGTCGAATCCGCTTTTACCTGCTCTTCGAAAGCGTATTGCGAATAGATCGTTCCGGAGCGCAAATTGCGATATCCGTACTCGGCGACGATCGCGCCGCTCACCATCGACGGTTCGCCCTCTTTCCTCAAAAAGGCGTTGCTCCCGAGAGAGATCGTGTAATCGGATAAAAATCCGCCGCGGAGATAGACGAGCCCGCAAATCGCGCCCGAAATAACCGTTCCCGAATGTTCTTGAACGGCGGCGGTATAAACGCTCTTTTCCGCGCCTCCCGCATTATATCCGACGATCCCGCCCACGAACGAGAAGCCGTTCTCCGCTTTGCTCTCCGCCTTGACCGCTTCGGTTTGGCGCGTCCTCGAAATGCGGCATCCTTGGGCGTTCCAAGCCGCGATCCCGCCCGCGTACGCGTTATGCGATTCGCTTTCGGCGGTAACCGTCCCTTCCGAGACGCATTCTTCGACCGAACTCGCCGAAGCGTACAAAGAATCGATCGAATTCACCGCGACGATCCCGCCCGCATAGGCGAAACCGTTTGCGGCGGCGGAAGAGATCGCCCCTTTATTTCTGCATTTTTCGACGCTGCCGACGTTTACGCAGACGACGCCCGCCGCATACGCGACGGAAATCCGATCGTTTTCCGTAAGTTCGGGCGCATTCAGGGCGGAAGAGATCTTCCCCGCGTTCTCCGCTTGATAGATCGCACCCGCGTTCTCCACCGCGATCCCCGCGACGTTCGGATTCCATTCTTTCAAAGAAGAGGTCTCGGTCAGGATCGCGTTCGCGTAAACGTCCGACACCGTGCCCCCGCGGTCGTTATACCCGACGATCCCCGCGACATCCGCGTTCAGAGCGTTTACGATGCCTTCCGAACGACAGCCGTTCAAGGTTCCCGTGTTTTTCCCGCAAACCGCTCCGAAATAGCAGTTGCCGCCTTCTTCCCCGCCGATCGTAAGATAATACATCACGTTACAGGAATCGATGACGCCTGCGTTCTCATCCGCGAGAAGTGATTGAAACTCTTTCTCTTTCCCGAGCGTTAGCTCGTCAGTGGCGACCGCGACCACGGCGATCTTCCCTTCGTTTTTGCCGATAACGCCGCCGCCTTGATATTCCTTTTCAAGCAAAAAATTCAAGTTTTCCATTTCACCCGAAAAGGTCTCGAAAAGAGGGGCTTTGAGTCGGATCGTATTTCCGTTTCCGTCGATCTTCGCGCGACTTTCCGCAAGTGTCTTCGAGACGGTGATCGTCCGTTCGAGACGGACGGAGCCGCCCGCGGACAGCGCCGCGACGAGTTCGCCTTCGGTTCGGACTTTATACGAGATGCCTTTGCCCGTTCCGAAAAACACGGTCGCGAACGCCGTTACGCAAGCGATCAGGACGCCGAGCGACAAAAGGACTGTCGCGGCGATCTCCGAACGCCTCTTTTCCGAAAAAGTCATCGGTTCCGCGGGAAGAATAAGTTCCTCTCCTTTTACGACGATGTTTTCGCCGAGACGGGTATAATAGATCCTGCTGATCGCGTTCAAATGCTTTTCCGCGCGGGGATAGACCGCATAGAGTTTTTTGAGTTTTTTCCTCTCTCCGAGGATCGCGAGCATTTCAAGCGGACCGACTTTCTCGCTCGTAAAGTAGCGCGCGGCTTTTCCCGCCGCTTTGATAAAGCGCTCGTCCGCTTCCTCGTCCCGTCCGCAGGGGATCTCCCCGGACGCTTTCATCATCGGGTCGAGATAGGCTTTGACGATCTTGCGCGCGCCGAACAGATAACACAAAGAAAGAAGAGGAAAACGATCGAACGTAACGGAAAAAACTTCGGCGTCCGCAAGAGCGCCGAAGGACGATGCGTCGTCCTTTTTCACGCATTCCAAAATTCGTTTCGCCTTTTCCCCGTCCATTATTTTTTCCTTTTCACTCCGCGATCCGCCGCCCACTTATCCAAGACGTCGAAAATATATTCTTCGTTCACCTTCTCTCCTTCGGTGATTTTGCGAAGGAGATCGGACGTCGCGGCGTAAGAAGCCGCAAGCTCTTCCAAACTCTTATTCTCCTTCTTGACGCCTTCTTCAAGCGCGGAGAACGAGCCTTTGATCGAATTGAGTTTGTCGGAATTCTCGCTGAGCGCGGCGGCTACGTCCTTATTGATGAAGTCCGCGACCCTCGTCACGCCCGCATTATAAGAAGCGACCGTCCTTTCAAGCTCTTTCAAATTATAATTCTTGCGCTTTTCGTCGAGCGTACTTTCCAGCTTTCCGATCTGCTCTTCCGCGTCGGATTCCAGTTTGGAAAGAGAGGAAAGCGTCCCGTCGAGCTTTTCAAACGTCGCGGAGAGTTTTTCGAGTTGCGCCTCGTACTTCTCGCTGCGGGAAAGAAACGCGTCGATCTCGTGAGAAAGGCTCTGCGCCTTTTCCGCTTCCTTCGTCAAGGTCTTGTAAATGCGGTCGAGATTACCCGTAACGTCCCCCTCGAACGCCTCCGAAAGCCTTCCGATATCCCCTTTCAGAGAATCGTAGGTATCCGCGAATTCGCGCAGGTTTTCCGTGACGGGGGTCAAGAGGTCGCGATATTCCTTAAACGCCTCGACAAGAGATTTAACGTCTTCCATCTTTCTTCTCCTTTTTCTTTTCCGCCCTGAGGGCTTTTCCGATCGATTCGTGCGCCTCTTTTAAGTAAAGCGCATCCTTTTTCAAAACCGCGTCGAAGACTTTCCTCGCCGCGCGATTGTCTTTGAGTTTATCATAAAAGCGAAGGATCCGATAATCGAGCTTTTCGCCGCCCTCGCCTTCTTCCATTGCGGAGACGAGGTCGGAAAGTTCTTTTTCCCCGCCGACGTCAAACGCGTCTTTCGCTTCGGGGATATATCCTTTCTCCCAGAAAGCCAGCCCCGCGCCTGCGTAGTCGCCGCGGGAAATGAAGTCGCGCCAGATCTCGATCTCCGCGACGGTTTTTTCCCTTTCCGCGTCGTTGATCAAAGCCGCCGCCGCTTGGAACGCGTTCTCATACTGCCCGCGCTTCTTGAATTCGTCGGCGCGGCGGGCGTACTCTTCCTGCTCCACGAGGGTGCTTCCGACCGTCTTTCGGATCTTTTCCGCCGCTTCTTCCGCCGTCAAAGTCGTAAAATTCTTTTTCATAAAATCCCCGAATAAAGGGATCTCGCCGTCCTCCGCGACGAAAAGATGGCGGCGCGCGCGGGAAACGCCGACGTAAAACAAATTGAAGTAATAGCGATAGACGCTGTTCTCATCCGCCGTCTTTCGGTCGATCTCAGTGCGCGCGAGGCGAGCGAATCGATCCTTATTGACGGAAAGGACGTTATAGAGGACGACGGTGTCGCGTTCGAGCCCCTTGATCTCCGAGACGGTCAGGATCTCCTTCCCGGGCAAAAGCGCGCGGAGTTTTTCCTTTTCTTCCTTCGTGGCGACGACGATCGTAAAGTTATCCGTCTTTTCCTTGCTTATCAGCGAAAGGAACGACCCCGTTTTGAAAGCGACGGCGAACGCGCCCTCTTCCGAAGAGACGGCTTCGGCGTTCAAAATAAAACCGTGTGAGCCGAAGATCGAGCGATTGAGCTCGGAAAGCGCGTGCGCGACGGAAGCGATCTCACGGCTGTTTCGATAGTTGTATTTGAGTTCCTTGACTTCGGTCACGTCCTTTTTATACAAAAAGTCTTTGAGCCGCGCGAAGGAAAAATAGGCGGGATTGACCATCTGCGAAGCGTCGCCCACGCAGAAAAGTTTGATCGCCGCTTTTCGGAAAAAGGCGAGTTGCGCCTCGGTAAAATCCTGCACCTCGTCTATGACCGCGAGAGAGTACGCGGGGATTCGGGTCGCTTCCGCGAGCCGCTCCGAAGCGAGGTTCAAGTCGATCTTCCCCGAGGAAGAAAGATACTCCCGATACTCCGACGCGAGATCGAAGATAAAGGAAGCCTCCTCTTTCGTAAACGCGCCTTTTCTCAGCGCGGCGTAGTCCTCTCTCGAAAAACCGCGCCCTTCTTTCTTCCCGAAGAGAAACCCGTAGATCTCCTTATACAGGATCTCTTCCGAGATCGCGATCTTCTTATAGCGATTCAAAAGGTTATAGTTTTTCAGGTCGCGGAGAAAGGCGGAAAAATCTCTTTCGTCCGAGAATTCCGTCTCGCCGAACGCGGCGCGGTAGGCGTCCTCGATCAGAAGATAGTCCACCTTTTCTTCGAGATACAGGATCATCCGTTTAAGCTGCGGCAACGCTTCTTCGAGCGAAGAAACGGGCGCGCCGAGAAGGGCGGTCAGCGCGACGCTTTCCGAAGCCCCGAGCTCCACTTCTCCCTTTTCCATCGAGCGCACAAGCCTTTTCAAGGCTTCGAGATAAGAATCGACTTTCTTTTTTACGTCGAGAAGCAAACCGCGGGAAAAGGTCGTGTACAGCGTCTTCCCGCCGTAACTTTCCGCCGCGGCGAAAAGGATCTTCTCGATGCAGAGATTGGTCTTTCCGCTGCCCGCGATTCCCTGAACGAGGACGTTTTTATCCTCGATCGAAAGAAGGGCGCGCTGGCGTTCGTCGGGAAGCGGGAGATCGCTTTCGAGCGCGAACACGCGATATAATTTTTCGGTCGGAAAAGAGCAAACGGGGATCCTCTCCGCATAAAACTCCGTCAGATTTTTCAAGCGCGGATCATGCGCCGCGGTCACGGGGTAAGACGCGAATTTATAAAAAACGACCGCCGATCCGCGAGACCCGCGGAAAGACGGAAACAGACGAGCGTACAAACTGACCTTTCCCCCGTGAAAGACGAAGCATCCCTCGCGAAGCCCTTGCTTCAAAGCGGCGAACGCAAGAAGCGTCAAAGTCTCGTTGACGGAAGAAAGGCGTTTGGTGGCGAGCGAAAACTCTTCCGTCTTGAAAACGGAATATTCCGTCAAATACCATTTGCCGAGACGCAAAAGCGTCCGTTCCTTGCTTTCAGCCGCCATACGATATCAGTTTGTGCGAATACGATAAAAAGTCTCTATTTGAGCGAACGGATCCGAGCGACCGTCTCGTCGATCCATTTGATTTGGAATTCGTAATACGCCACGGAATAGTTCGTGGAATACAGCCAATAAGCGGGCTTCGCCGCACTCTCCTCGGGCTCGCCGATCTCCGCGACCTGCGCCTTGACCTCTTCCATCGCCTTATAGCAGACTTCGCGATAGTTTTCGAGAAGACGAATCGCGTACTCCCGATCCACCATCGAAGAGAAGAAAAGTTTCATCAAAAGCGGATTGCGGACGACGCCGAGTTCTTCCGCGCTATCGTCTTTCAAATAGCGAATGAGTTCCGCGTTGCCCTCTTTCGTGATCGCGTACACCCTTTTATTCGGGCGGGCGTCCTGCTCGACTTTGGAAGAGACGACCCATCCGAGCTCTTCCATCTTATCGAGTTCGCGGTAGATCTGGCTTTGATTCGCCACCCAAAAATAGCTCAAAGACTCCTGAAACAGCTTGGAAAGATCGTATCCCGAAGACTTACGCAGCGTCAAAAGACCCAATAATCCGTGTTTTAACGACATAATTTTACCTTTTCCTTATCAAGTGTGTAGGACTATTATATTACACAAGTTAGTATCCGTCAATCCCTTTTTCCAAGATTTGGAGCCGAAAAGCAAAGGCTTTTTCATTTATAATAGATCGTGGTGCTTATGAAACGAACGATTTCCCTATTTGTCGCGATCACCGCGATCTTCTTTTTTCTCTTTTCTTTTTTCGGCTGCGCGCCCGATCTTTCGGCGGGTCCGCCGCCCTTTTGCGAGGAAAGATCCACTTCGCGCGGTGAAGCGATCGAAGACGCGATCGCTCCCGATCGGATCGAACCGACGGACGAAAACCCGCCCAAAGAAACGTCCGAAGAAACAACCGAAAACCCGATCGAAGACGCGGAACCGACCGAACCCGAAACGCGAGAGGAAGGACCGAGCGAAGAGCGGCGATCGGAAGAAAAGTCTCCCGCTCCCGCCGAACCCGCGTTCTCCTTCTCTTATCCCGAAAGCTCTTACGCGCCCTACGAAGCCGCGGTCGCGACCGCAAGCGTCAACGTCCGAAAAGGCGCGGGGACGAATTACGCCGCGTTTGCGTCGCTCCCCGCGGGGCGATCCCTTCCCTATCTTTGGGAAGAAGGGGGCTGGTTCGCGGTTTGGACGGGAGAGCGCGTCGGCTATCTTTCGAGCGCATACGCCTTCCGCGCGAAAACGAACCGCGTGATCGAGCGCGTCGTCGAAGCCGGGCTGGAAAAACTCGGCACGCCCTATGAGTGGGGCGCGCCGCGCGTCCTCGCGGGCGGGAAAGAAAACCCCTACTTTACGGGGAAGTCCTTCGATTGCTCCTCGTTCGTTCAATACTGCTTTTACATAGGCGCGGGCGTAAAGCTCGGCGATTACACGGGCAGTCAAGCGGATTTCACCGTGGGGAAGACGATCCGCGATTACGCTTCCCTTTCTCGCGGCGACATCTATTTCACAGGCGCGAACGGAAAGATCTCGCACGTCGTTCTTTATCTCGGAGGCGGGCGGCTTCTTCAATGTTACAGCGCGAACGGCGGTCCCGTCTCTCTGACGAAAGACGAAAATTGGAAGAAAAGATTCATCTCCGGCAGGCGCGTGGATCCGACCGTTATCGAGCAATTTCGCTGAGGGTTTTATCCTCCCCTCTTGAACGGCTCGTATAAAAGTGTTATAATAGCATTACACTTTTATTGCGAGGTGTCTTATGAAGAACAAAGTTTTGAGAATCCTTTTGATTTCGATCCTTCTTATCGCGCTTGCGGCATGCGCATTCGCCTGCTCACGCTCCGCGGAGAAATACGATTCGGGGATCGATCCCGCGCCAAACGCCTCGGGAAGCAACGTCGGCGGCAAGATCGTCGTTACCGAAGATCGACTGATCGTCTACACGGTTCGGGTCGATCTGACCGTAAAAGATCAGAAACAAGCCGCCTCCGACCTTTCGGACGCTCTGACCGCCGCAGACGGATGGCAGGAGAGTTCCTCGGAAAGGCAAAGCGGCGTCTGCCGCTACACGATGCGCGTTCCGACCGTTAAGCTCTCGGAATTCTTAGCGTCCGTTTCGACCCTCGGAGAGACGAACGAAAAGACGGTCGAAAGCTACGATATCACCGAACGCTACGTTAACGCCGTGGCGGAACGCGACGCGCTCGTCGCGAAAAAAGCCGCGCTTGAAGCGCTTCTCCCGAAAGCGACCACCTTGGACGAGACGATCAAAGTGACGGACAAGATCCTCGAAACCGCCGCCGAGATCGACCGCTATAACCGTGATATCACGGGATATAAAAACGACGCCGATTACAGCACCGTCCACCTCACGACCTACGAAGAAGGGACGTATCGCAAACCGAGCTATTGGGAAAGGCTCGGCGAAGTCTTCTTCGGAAGCGGCAAGAGCATCGGCAAGGTTTTCGGATTCCTTTTGACGGTCGTCGTCGCGCTGATCCCCTACGCGCTTCTCGTCGCCGCGGGCTTCGGGTTGTACGTCCTCGTAAAATTCGTCGTCTGCAAGATCAAAAAGATCCCGTTCGGACTTTTCGTTCAGGCGAGAGCGAGCCGCAGAAAACGGAAAGCGGAACTTGTCTACGCGCGCAAAGTCGCGATTGAAGAAGCGGAAAAAGCCGAAAAGAAAGTCGCAGCCCTTTCCGCTTCGACCGAGAAAGAATCCGAGAAAGAATCAGAGAAAGAATCAGAGAAAGAGTCCGAGACGGAAAAGGACGGGACGGATAAACAAGAATAAAGAATCGGCGCAAAATCAAACGAAAAACGGCGGATCAATCCGCCGTTTTTTATTTCCGTTTATCTTTTTTCGGTTCGCGGCAAGCCGAACGGCGCCCCTTCCCGTCAGACGGTTTTTCTCGAAGCGAGAAAAGCTTTTGTCTTTTCGCTTTTCGGGTGTTTGAAGACCTCTTCGGGAGTTCCCGCTTCTTCGATCACGCCGTTCGCCATAAAGATGATCTTATCCGCGACGTCTTCCGCGAATTCCATTTCGTGCGTGACGACGATCATCGTCGTATCGCTGCTTTTGAGTTCGCGAATGACCTTCAAGACCTCGCCCGTCAGTTCGGGATCGAGCGCGCTGGTCGGCTCGTCGAAGCAGAGAATATCGGGGTTCATAACGAGGGCGCGCGCAATCGCGACCCTTTGCTGCTGCCCACCCGACAACTCGCAGGGATAATTTCTTCTCTTATCGAAAAGACCGACGCGCGCAAGGGTCTCTTCGGCTTTGGATTTGATCTCGTCCGCGCTTTTATAATCGAGCGCCGTCTTCTCCGAGAGCCAAGCTTCGATCTCTTTCTTTTCTTCTTCGGTCTTCGCTTTTTTCAAGCGTTTTGCCGCCTGCTTTTCCGCCTTTTTCGCCGCGCGGAGTTCGCTTTTATATTGAAGCGTCGGCGCAAGCAAAAGGTTATCCATAACGGATTTATGCGGAAACAGATTGAAATTTTGGAAAACCAATCCGAAATGCAATCTCTTTTTGCAAAGCAACTTATCGTTGTTTTTGATCTTTTTCTTCGCGGATTTTTCCGCCGCGCCGTCATAGAGGATCTCCCCGTTTACGGTGATGGTGCCTTCATCCGAAAATTCAAGAAAATTCAAGCAGCGGAGAAGAGTCGTCTTGCCGCTTCCGGACGATCCGATGATCGCGACGACTTCGCCCTTTTCGACCGAAAAATCGATCCCTTTCAAAACTTCGGTCTCGCCGAAATTCTTTTTGATCCCTTTTACTTCGAGAATCGCCATACCGCCACCTTAAACCTTATAATAGTCGAGCTTCCGTTCGATGAAACGGAACAGCAACGTAAGAATGCCGTTGAAAACAAGATAAAACGCGCCTGCGTAGAACAGCGGCCAAAGCAACGCTTTCAAAGAGAGGATCATTTCCGCCGCGAAGATGACGTCGATGACCGAGATGACGCGCGCGAGAGAGGTATCCTTGACGAGGGTTATGATCTCGTTGCTCATCGGAGGGATGATGCGCTTGACCACCTGCGGAAGGACGACGTGGAAAAAAGTCTGCGTCTTCGTCATTCCGAGAACCGAACAAGCTTCGTACTGCCCTTTGCTGATGCTTTCGATCCCACCCCTGTAAATCTCCGAGAAATAGCAGGCGTAATTGATAACGAACGCGATGAGCGCCGCGACGAATCTTCCGTTCTCGATGGTCGCGAAGATCGGAGAATCGAAGAGCATCCCCGGGACGTAAAACACGACGAAAAGTTGGAGCATCAACGGCGTTCCGCGAATGATCCAGACAAAAGCGCGCGTCAGATAGCGAAGCGGCTTAAAGCGCGTCATCGACCCGAAGCAGACGATCAGTCCGAGCGGCAGCGCGAAAACGAGCGTCAGAATAAATAACAGGCAGGTCGTTCCGAACCCGCTGAGAAGTTGTTTTGTAACTTCGATAAAACTCACGATAACCTCATTCCCGCCGAAAAGGCGGCGTAAAAGCAAAATTGCGGAACGAGTGTATAACCCGCCCCGCAATCGTCCGAAACGATCTTTACTTCGTGATCAGCTGCCCGTCGAGGCCGTACTTCTCGGCGAGTTTTACGAGCGGCTTACTCTGATCCGCGAGAAGCTCGTCGATGATCTTATTGACTTTCTCCGCCATATCGCTGCCCTTTCTGAACCCGATCGCGTATTCTTCCGATTCAAGCTCGATCGCGGTCGCGATTTGGAGATCGGCGTAATCGCCCTTGCCGACCATGCTGTTCGCGAGGATGACGTCCACGACCGCAAAGTCCGCGGTTCCGCTCTTGACTTCGGTCAACGCCGTGACCTGCGCCGCAACGGGAGTAACCGTCGCGCTCATTTCGTTCGCGGCATCTTCGCCCGCGCTGCCCGCTTCCGCCGCCGCGCGCTTTCCGGCGCAGCTCGCCTTGTCGGTAAATTGAGCCGCGTTCGCTTTCTTGATGACGACGCATTGCGTGTTGTTCAAATAGCTTTGCGAGAAGGTAACGTTCTGCTTTCTTTCTTCGTTAACGGTGAAACCGTTCCAGATGCAGTCGATATATTTCGAGTTCAGCTCGATCTCTTTGCTCGACCATTTGATGACTTGGAATTTCGCTTTGATCCCGAGTTTCTCGCAGACCATCTCGGCGAATTCGGTATCGAAACCGGTCATTTCGCCTTCTTCGTCCGCATAGTTCATCGGTTCGTAAAGGGTGATACCGCAGATCAGCGTTCCTTTATCCAAAATGTACTCTGCATCCGTCTTCTTCCCGTTGCAGGAAGCGAAAACGGCGAGGCAACACGCGATCAACGCGACGACCAAAAGAGCGGCAATGATTTTCTTCTTCATAAAACTTTCTCCTTATTGATAAGTTATGGTTTAATTTTATCACGACGAGGCGGCTAAGTAAAGCGATTCGACGCATTAAAGCGGTGAGGTGAAAGACGGGCGTCCGAAACGTCGAAAAAACTTGACAAATGAGTGCGCTTTCGGTAAAATGACTCGGACGAACGTTCGTCATTCAAGACAGGAGGCAAAGATGGAATACGTCATTGAAACGAAATCTTTAACGAAACGATTCCCGCGGAAAGTCGCCGCGCACGACGTCGAAATGCACGTCGAAAAAGGCGATATCTACGGAATGATCGGCAAAAACGGCGCGGGCAAAACGACGACGATGAAGATGATCCTCGGTATGCTCGAACCCACGTCGGGCGAGATCCGGCTCTTCGGGTCGAGCGACCTTCATAAGGAACGCGCGCGTATCGGATCCCTGATCGAAGCGCCCGGGCTTTACAGAAACTGCACGGCGTTCGAAAATATGAAACGCTTCTCGATCCTTTACGGTGGGACGGATCTAGAGATCCGTGATCTTTTGAACCTCGTGGGGCTCGGAAAGGTCGGCGTTCGAAAGGTCGGCGCATTCTCCCTCGGGATGAAGCAGAGGCTCGGCATCGCCCTTTCCCTTCTCGGAAATCCCGAGCTTTTGATCCTCGACGAACCGATCAACGGGCTTGATCCCGCCGGCATCAAAGAGATCCGCGACATCATTCAGCGCCTGAATAAGGAGCGCGGCGTCACCTTTATGATTTCCAGCCATCTTTTGGACGAGCTCGGAAAGATCGCGACCCGCTTCGGGATCATCAACGACGGCGAACTCGTCGAAGAGGTCTCGGCGGAAGATCTCAAAAGCCGCTGCCGCAAAGGGCTCGTCATCAAAGCGGATCCCCTGAGCAAAGCGGAACGCGTTTTGAAAGATGCGTTCCCCTCGATCGAATTCAGCGCGGCAAACGGCGAAATCGTCGTCACTTCTATGGTCGACCGCGCGGCGGACATTAACGAAGCGCTCGTCACGGGCGGCGTAAAAGTCAGTTCGCTCGTCGTCGCGAATAACGATTTTGAAGATTACTTTATCGAAAGGTTGGGCAAACATCTATGAATAAATTATTGAAATTCGAATTGCGCCGTCTTTTCAAATCCAAGGCGCTCTATATCTGCGTCGCGTTTTCCGCAATCGCCGTTTTCCTCCTCGCCGCCACGCAAAAGATCTTCCTCAAAGGTCTCGGAGGCGAATCGACGGGGGAAATGACCGCGCTTACCATGCTCAAAAGTCTTGCCGCGAACTATACCCTGCTCGCCGCGATCTTCGCTTCCATCTTCGTGACGGAAGACTATTCCGCGGAAACGATCAAGAACATCTATTCGAAAGGGTTTTCCCGTCCGCACGTCTTTTGGTCGAAGTACGTTTCTTCCCTGATCGGCTGTATGTGTTTCGTCTTCACGGTCGGCGTTTTGCAATTCTTCCTCGGGCTCCTGATGTTCGACGGACTCGGAACGGCGGGAAAAAACTACGTGCTTTCCATTCTGACGATCATTTTGCTTCTCGCCACCTACCACGCGATCTTCTTCGCGATCGCGATCGCCATTCGCAAGACGGGCGGCTCGATCGCGGTTTCGATCATCGGACCGACGGGAATCGAGCTTCTTCTCACGCTTGCGGACACGCTGATCAAACCCAAGAAATTCTCCTTCTATTCTTACTGGCTTGACGGAAGACTCGTCGCTTTAATGGAATACAACGTCCCGATGAAACAAATCGTCAGCAGCATCGTCGTCGCCCTCGTCCTTTGCGCGATCGCGCTCACGGCTTCTTTCTTCGTCAATCAAAAGAGGGATTGTTAGCAGCGTCTGCCGTTTCCAAACGAAAAAGCGCGTTTCCACTGCGAAGCGCGCTTTTTTTATCGATATTCGATCTTTACGAAAACGATGCCCGAAAACAGGCTTTCGGGAACTGCGAATTATTGATGCGGGATCGGATGATTCTGAGCGAGATCGTTTTGCGGCGCGTCCTGCGGCGCGGCGATCGGAGCGTTTTTCACCAAATCGTCCGCAGCTTTCGGCATGCGGACTCGCTTTTCCCTCTTCGGAAGATTCAAGACGAAGATTGCGCCGACGACGAAGACGATCCCGATGATCTTCAAGATCCCGTGGCTTTCCCCATAAAACGCGATCCCGACGAGCGAACCGACGAGAGGTTCGACGGCGGCGAGGATGGACGCGCGCGAAGGCTCGACCTTCTTCAACCCCACCGTGTAGAAAAAGAACGGAAGCGCGGTCGAGAAGATCCCGATCCCCGCGCACCACCACCAAAGTTTCGGCGATGCGATCAAGATCGCGAACGTGCTTGAAACGTCGGAAAACGGAAGCGCGCCGATAAATGCGAAAAGAAAGGTGTACGTCGTTAAAGTAAGGGTGTCGTACTTTTTCAAAGCAAGCTTTCCGAAGACGCTGTACATCGCGTAAAACAGCCCGGATAAAAGCCCCGTCAGCGCGACGATCGGGCGAAGCCCCGCCCCCGAGCCGATCACGCCCGAGACGAGCAAACACCCGACGAGGGTCATGACGAGCGCGACGATCTTTTGCGCGCGAACTTTTTCCTTAAAGAGGAAGACGGCGACCAGCATAACGAAGACGGGCGACGTATACAACAAGACGACGGCGACCGAGGCTTCGGAATGAATGATCGTGTAAAAGTAGCAGATATTAAAAAGGACGATGCTTACAATGCCCGTCCCGAGAAACATCCATATATCGCGCAAGCGAATGCGAAACAACGAAGGAGAAACGCAAAGCGTCACCAGCGAAAACACAGGCGCCGCGATCAAAAGGCGAACGAAGCATATCTGCGTCGCGGAAAGCCCTGCGGCGGAAAGCGGACGAATAAAAACGCTGATTACGCCCCATAAAACGCCCGACAGTAAGATCGCAAGAATAGAAAAAACTTTTCCGGTTCCGCTTTTCTTCATTTCGCTCCCCCATTTGCAGTTTATCATATCGCACGTCGAAGTGCAAAAGGATTTGAAGCGGTATTTTTCAATTCGCGAATAATTTATTTTTCGAGAGTTTCGCTCTCTTTTTTCTCTCGTTCCACTCGCCCGATCATAAACTCAAAACGGGGATCTTCCTTTCCTTGCGCGCCCCTCTGCCTCTTTTCCCCATAATATGATCTTTCAGAAACGCAAGTTCTTCGCCGCTGAATTCGGTTTTGGAAAATCCGTTCAAAAAGCTTCTCCTGTTTTTGAAAAAGATCAAATTGATCGCAAATACGTCTTCCGCGATCCGAGCCCGCCCCTCTTCGGATAAAAAGAGCTCGTGAAAGATCTTCATTTCGTTCGCGTGGCGCTTTTCCCAAAGCGCGCCGTCTTCCTCGTAGGCTTTTTTATAAGATTCCTTCGTCAAACAAAATTCCAATTCGATATCCGCTCTCGCCGCGACTCCTCTTTTTTCGATACACATCGCTTCTTCCTCCTCTTTTCACAAGAGGATTATAGCATAGGGGATGTACGAATTTTGGGAGATAGCACTCGCTTCGCTTGCGGCTCCCTATTCGATTTCCTCAGGTCACACGCAAAAAAAAGCAGCCCGCTCGGACTGCTTTTTCGTCAAAATACCACAAAAAGATTGCGCTTAACTATTCACACATTCATAATATGAACCAACTATTCTCTTTGTATAAATTCCCCAGTTTCTAAATTTATATAATTCGATAGTTTAATATCAGACTTAAAATCATCCCCATATTGTCCGGCTCGCGTTTGATCATCTAATTTAAAAGACAAATTATACAATTTTCCATCTTTTGTCCTTTTAATCAGATTATTGTCCAAGAAAAAAGAAATGGTTTTTCTATGCACAAAATCATCATCACAATTTAAATAAAAACAACATACTCCATTTGTAGAATTACTATGTTTTGCTTCAACAACAATTTTGTTTTCTACTGCTGATGAGCAAATTTTTGAAGCAAACTTTACATCGTTAAAAAAATACATCCATTTTCCCGTTTTATGCGTATCTAGTTTATTTCTTTCTTCCATATTGACATAATAAACCCAAAACTGATTTGATACTATTTTCATACACTTTAACTCCTTATAATACTCAATTAACTATCGATCGATCAACTGCATTATACCTACGAATAAACAAAAAAACAATATCTAAACGAAAGTTAAAATCGAACAAAAAAAATGATATAATAACATATAGTATCTTACTGATTTATTATATCATAATTTTTCTTAATAATTCCTTCCGTGCTTGATCAGCGGCGTTTGCTTTATATCAAACTATAATCAAGCCAAAACCGGAAACGCATATAATCGGTTGCACCGTGTGATATATCAATACTTGCGAAGTTTCATCTTAGATAAAAAAACAGCCCGTCGAAAGCTTATCCCTGCGGGAATCCCCGCTTGTGCGGGCCTACCCGCTGAAAAGGTATTTCAGCCTTTTCACTTTGCTTCGCAAAGCGCTTGCGTTG
>JAIKVL010000019.1 GCA_024685775.1 Clostridia bacterium
ACGAACATTCCGACGAAGATCATCATCACGCTCGCCGCGACCGAATAACGAAGCAGTCTCGTCGTCCGCGCGTTCGCTTCCGTATACGCCGTATCTTTGAGTTCAATGCGGCTTGTAACGGCATACAAACGATCTTGCTTATGATCCGCAAGCGCGTCGTAAAAACAGGCTTCCTCGCTATACTCACCCGCAAACGTTCCTTGATTGTACTCGCTGAGGTCTTCAAGATCCTTCGGCTTCCCGATCATGAGGAAATAAGTGTTGCGCGCCGCTTGCGCCCGCTCCCGATACTCTCGGACTTCTTCCTCGGATAAGGTCGGCGTCTTATCCCAAAAAGCCTCTCGATATTCCGCGAGAGATCCCCAGACGATAGCCCCGCCGATCATAAGAAGCAAAAACGCGATCGAAATCGCAAGGACCTTCGGGCTGTGCAAAAGCTTTTTTATTCCGAATTTCAAAACGCCCGAAATCTTCATATCTCCTGCCTCCTCGCGCTTCTTACGCAAAGCAGCGCCCATCCCGCCGCCGCAAGCGCGTCTACGCCGCAATACATCCCGCTCTGCCACGAGAAGCCCGGATCGGGATCGAAAAAGACGCGGAAAACGGGAAGCAACGACAAGATCAAAGACCGATCCTCTTCGCGCAGCCCGCCGATATTGACCTTTTGAAAGACGAATTCCGCGATGGCAAGCCCGAGGATCAACACGGAAGAGATCCCGAGAGCCGCCGCCATACTTTTCGCCCGAATCGTCAGAAACGCCGAAGCCGAGGACGCGAAAAGAGAGAGCAGAAAAAGCGCAAGCGCCTTCGCAAAGAAGGCTTCCGCGACTCGGATCACGCCGACGCCGCTCGGAGAGGCGAGCAGTAACCGATACCCGAAATACCGCGCGCCGAAGATGATCCCCGCCGAAAGCCAAAGAAGAAACAACGCGGTTTCGACCGTCAGCAAAAACAGATACTTCCCGAAAAAGACGCTTTTTCGATCGACGCCCGCCACCAAAAAATTCTTTACGCAACCGTTTGCGAATTCTCTGAAAAGCCAAGCGCCCAAAAAGACGCAAATGAACAAAAAGACGATCCCCGTCCCTTGCGCGATGATCCAAAACGACCAAAGGTTCGTCTGTTTCAACCCGTAACTGAATCGGGCGGGCATCGCCGCGTATACGTCGTAATAATCCGCTTTGCTCTGCAATTTGACGCGCTCATACAGCGCGATATACGGATCGTATTGCTCCGTCAAGCCTTGTTCTCTCTGCTCCAACCGCCGCTCATAGTCGCTTTGCGTGTAAATATATTTCCCATCATACGAATCCGTTTGCAGGGAGGGAGACGCCAAGAAAAAGACGTACGCCGACAGCAAAAACAGGACGAAGACCGCCAACACGATAAAGACCGTGCGGCTCCCGAGCAACCGTTTTGCCTCCGCTCGGTACATTCTTTGCGTCGCGTTCATTGAGAATCCCCCGCGCCGGTGACCTTTTCGAGGAAGAGTTCTTCAAGGGAATCGACCGAAGAAAGATCTTCGCAAACGTAGCGAACGACGCCCTCGTCGATAATCACGACGCTGTCGCAGATCTTTTCAAGCTCCGCGATGATATGCCCCGAGATCAAGACGGCGACGCCTTCCGAGGCGAGTTTCTTTATGATCTCCTCAAACAAGCGAACGCTGACCGGATCGATCCCATTAAACGGTTCGTCCAAGATCAAGACTTTCGGATGATTCAAAAGCGCGTACGCGAAATACAGACGTTGCTTCATTCCGAGCGAATACTTCGAATAACGGACGTTCGCGCTTTTCGCGAGTCCGACCGTCTTCAACGCCTCTCGGATCTCGGCGGGGCCGACGCCCCCGAAGAGTTCTCCGAGGACGGAGAGATTCTTCGCGCCCGACAGTTCGCCGTAAAACGCGGGAGATTCGATCATACATCCGATCGCGGCGCTTCCCTTTCCGGTGATTTCCTCGCCGTTTAGGAAGACCTGCCCTTCGGAAGGGATCGAAAGCCCGCAGATTATTTTCATAAGAGTGCTTTTCCCCGCGCCGTTCAGCCCGAGAAGTCCGCAAATGCGCCCGGGAGCGAGCGACATACTTACGTCTTCGAGAGCGACTTTTTCTTTGAAAAATTTGGACACGTTTTTGATTTCCAGCATAGGATCCTCCCTCGCGATTCCGCGCACGTTGATTATAGCACGAATAATCAAGAAAAGGAAACCTTTTTTGTAAATAAAATATATCTTGTCGGCTTCGCCGCCGCACCGCCCCCGCGATTTCGCTTGATATCCCCTCTTTCGCGCGGTATAATTAGGGAAGAAAAAAACTTGGGGGCATTATGAACGTTATTATCAGCGTTATCGGAAAAGATCGAATCGGAATCATTCGCGACGTTTCCGCGTTTCTCGCGGATCTGAACATCAACATCGTGGATATCTCGCAAACCCTTATGGGCGAATATTTTACGATGATCATGCGCGCGAACCTCGAAAAGAGCGATATGCCGATCGACAAACTCATCAAAGCGCTTCGCGAAAAAGGCGAAAGCGTCGGCTTGGACATCAATCTCCGCAGCGAAGACATCTTCAACGCGATGCATAGGATCTGATTATGATTACGGATAAAGAAATATTCGAAACGGTCGGAATGGTCCGCTCGCAGCATTTGGACGTCCGCTGCATCACGATGGGCATCTCTCTTTTCGACTGCATTTCTTCGGATAAAGAAGAGACGGCGCGCCGCGTGTACGACAAGATCGCGACCTACGCGAAAGACATCGTGGACGTAGGCAACAAGATCGCGACGATGTACGGCGTCCCCGTCGTCAACAAGCGCGTCTCCGTGACGCCCGCGAGCCTCATCGGCGCATCGAGCGGCGGCTACCTCGAAATCGCCCGCGCGATGGATAAAGCCGCGGCGGAGACCGGAATCGATTTCATCGGGGGCTACACCGCCCTCGTCCAAAAAGGCGCGACCGAAAAGGAAAACGCCTTCCTTTCGACGATCCCCAAAGCCCTCGCCACGACGAAAAAAGTCTGCTCGTCCGTCAACGTCGCTTCTTCCCGCGCCGGAATTAATATGGACGCGGTCAAGCGCATGGGCGATATCGTCAAAGAGACCGCCTATCTGACCAAGGACGAAGATTCCATCGGATGCGCGAAGCTCGTCACCTTCGCAAACGCCGTCGAGGACAACCCCTTTATGGCGGGCGCTTTCCACGGGACGGGCGAAGCGGATAAAGTCATCAACGTCGGCGTCAGCGGACCGGGTGTCGTCAAAGTCGCGCTCGAACAAGTGGACGGCGACTTGACCGCCGTCGCGGAGACCGTCAAAAAGACGGCGTTCAAAGTGACCCGCGTCGGGCAGCTCGTCGCGAAGACGGCGGCTAAGATGCTCGGAGCGGAATTCGGCATCGTGGACCTCTCCCTCGCCCCGACGCCCGCGATCGGTGACAGCGTCGGCAGGATCCTCGAAGAAATGGGGCTCGAAAGAGTCGGCGCATGCGGGACGACCGCCGCGCTCGCGCTTTTGAACGACGCCGTCAAAAAAGGCGGCATTATGGCGAGTTCGCACGTCGGCGGGCTTTCGGGCGCGTTTATCCCCGTTTCCGAAGATATCGGAATGATCGAAGCGGCGGAAATGGGCGCTTTGACCCTCGAACGCCTCGAAGCGATGACCTCGGTTTGCAGCGTCGGTATCGATATGGTCGCGATCCCCGGCGACACCCCCGCGGAAGTCATTTCCGCAATGATCGCGGACGAAGCCGCGATCGGCGTCACCAATCACAAGACGACCGCCGTCCGCGCGATCCCCGTCTACGGAAAGACGGTCGGCGATACCGCTTCTTTCGGCGGGCTCCTCGGGCGCGCTCCGATCATGAAAGTCAGCGGCTATTCCCCCTTGAAATTCATCAGCCGTGGCGGCAGGATCCCCGCCCCGCTCAGTAGCAATAAGAACTGATGAACGCGAGAAATTACCACAAAGAAATGAAAGCGGCGATCGCCGAAATGAAAGAGCGAGGAGAGACCCCCTCGCTTCTTTTGCACGCCTGTTGCGCGCCCTGCGCGTCGCATCCTTTGACCATCCTCGCGGAGGCGTTCGACTTGACCGTCTTTTACTATAACCCGAACATCACGAGCGACGAAGAGCGCGAAAAGCGCTTCCTCGAACTCAAACGCCACCTCGAAAAGAACTATCCGCGCGTCGGCTTGATCTTGGGAAACGCGGACGGAGAACGCTTCGCGGAAGCCGCGAGAGGGCTTGAAACCGCGCCCGAAGGCGGGCTGCGCTGCGCGAAATGCTTCGCCCTGCGCCTCAACGAAACGGCGCGCCTCGCCGCGGAACAAGGCTTCGATTACTTCGCCACGACCTTGACCCTTTCTCCCCTCAAAAACCCCGTCCTGATCAACGGGATCGGCGAAAAAGCCGCGGAGCAATACGGAGTAAAATACCTCGCGTCCGATTTCAAAAAGGACGGCGGCTACCTTCACTCGATCGAGATCTGCAAGAAAGAAGGTCTTTACAGACAAAATTATTGCGGCTGCGAATTCAGCAAGCGCATCGGCTCGTAAGTTCCGCGTTTGCCGCGATCTCGAATCCTCTTCCCTTTTTCAAACGCCTTTCGGCGCCCGATCCTTACGAAGTTATAAAAACGCCCCGCCGCAGTCTTGTGGCGAGGCGTTTTTTATTGAACGCGCGGGACTCTCCCCGCGGATTCATTTTTTATTTCGCTTGATCCGAGGAAGAGCCTCCTTTCGACTCGGTTTCGGACGCGGAGCCTTCGGCGGGCGTTTTCGGCGTGGCGCGGAAGGTCGCGACTTGTTGCTTTTCGCCGGCGTCTTTCTTCTCGCCTTTCTTTTTCAGAAGGAAGATCACGAGGAACGCGATCCCCGCAAGGACGGCGACGCCACCTGCGACGACCCCGACGATAACTCCGACGGAAGCGACTTGGACGACGGCGTAAGACGAGAAGTGGTTCGTGGAGAAGGTCAACACGCCCTTTTTCAGCGAAGCCTTCATATCGGTCTTACCGCCGTTCTCGTCGATATAGTAGACCTTGACGGTCTTGCCGAAGGGGACCTTCTTATCGTACGCGGTGGAAACGGTCGCTTCCCCTTCCGCAAAGGTCGAGCCTTCGAGGACGATATCGAGGACGAACTCCGTTCCCTTCGGGCAACCGTTCGGGAGATCTTCGGTGCGGATCGCGCTCTTCAACGCGACTTTCTTCCCGCCGATCGCCTGGATCGCGGCGGCGTTAAAGACGATCGAGGTCGATCCGATCTGCGCTTTTACTTCTTTCTTTTCGCTCGGATCGTTCTTCGCGTTCCTGAAAAGGTCGGTCACGTCAGCGCCGCTCGTCCGCGCGGTTTGCTCGTCGATCTCTTTATAGAAAACCTTCGCGCCGTCGCCCGATTGGGTCGGATCCGCTTCTTCGACGGTGACTTCGATTTCCGTCGATCCCGCGAGATAGTTCGCGGTCTCGGCGCAATTCACGGTGACGATATGTTTGCCGACCGCCGTAAAGGAATTGCCTTCATAGCCGATCGCCGCGTTTTCGAGAGCGGTAACGCCGCCGATCGAGAGCGCGCTGCCCGTCCACTTGAAGAGCGTCGTAACGCCGGAAAGGTCGAAAACGTTCTTCGCTTTATTGATCACGAACGCTTTGGAAACGGCGGCGCCCGCGGGGAGAAGGTAATTCGGGTTATTGAGCGCGATCGCGGTCGCGACGTAAGAACCCGCGTTCGCTTTCGCGCCCTCGACGGTGACTTCGAGGATATCCCTGTTTACGATGTTGCCCGCATTCGCTTCGGGCGCTTTTTCCGTCCCGTCATAGGTAAAGGCCGCGACGCCCCAATCCAGCGTCACGACGCGCCCCGTAACGACGTACTCGGCTTTCTCGAAGGTGATCGCGTAGTTATTGTTGATCTTCGTCCCGACGATCGGATACGTTCCGACGCCCGTGGCGGGCGTAACTGCGGTGGTGACGCTGAACGCCGCGTCGCTGTGGACGACGTTCCCTTCGGTGACTTTATAGGTGAGGATCTCGACCGCGTCGCCGTAAACGCTCGTCTTATCGTCGATCTTGACGGTGATCGGACGCGCCGTAACGGTGAGCGCGCCGCCGACGAAGGAGATCGCGTAGTTCTCGCTCGAAACGCCCGAAACCTCGATCGGGTATCTTCCGATCCTGCCGTAAAGCTCATAGTCGCAGGTCAAGACGACCGCGCCGACGAGATCGGCTTCGGTTTCACCGAGGATAAATCCTTCGATCGTCTTCGTAAACGAGGGGATCTCTTCGCCGTAGACGACGGTCTTATCTTCCGCGCGGACGGTCAACGCCTTTTTCTCGATCGTAAACGACGCGTAAGAATCCGCTACGGTATAATCGGAAAGTTCGGCGATCGACAGCCGAGCGTAATACTTGCCCGCATTCTTCGGAACCGTCCTCGTCCAAGCGCCCGCCGCGACGTCCGCCGCAGTCTGCGCGCTTCCGGCGGGAGCGTAATAAATCGTTACGAACGCATTGTCGATCAATTCCACGCTGTCCGACCCCTTCCAACCGACGACTTCGACGCCGTTTCCGACGGTGGGTTCGGCAATCGAGTCGCCGTAGGTCACGTTTGAAACGGAAACCGAGGAAGTCAAGGTCACTTTGCGGATCGTAAGAAGCGCCGTCATATTTTCGATCGCTTCGTAATTGTCATAATCTCCCGCAAAGATCGCCGTCGCGACTTGCTCTCCCGAATGCACCGCGGAGTTGCCGTCATAGCTCACGGTAACGCCCGAGGGAAGCGTCCCGCGGATCGTCACGGCGTGCGTCTCTCCGTCGTAATCGAACTGCGCGTCTTCAAACGTAACGCCCGACACGTCGTAGGTCGCTTTCCCGACGAGGAGATACGCGTCGTTCTCGCTGTCGACGTTCACCGTGACTTCGTAGTTCGCGGTATCGGACGGGCTGACGTTCATAAGATATTTGCCCGCGGGGAGCTCGGGTCCGAGATCGTCGTAATCGTAAGCTGCGGAACCTTTGACGAACGAGATCACGACGACCGAAAGGATCGAATCGCCGTTCACGAGTCCGTTCTGCCCCGCGGAGAGGTACAGCCCGTTATTCTGCATTTCGAGTCCGAGATTGGTCCAACCCTCTTCGTCGCCGTAGGTCACGGTCTTCGGAGCGCTCACGTAGGTAACGGTGATCGGACGCTTCGTAACGGTGTAAGTGCCCTGCTCAAAGGTAATTGCGTAATTCGAGTCGGTATCTTCGCCGCCGATCGGGTACTCGCCGACGCCGGTCGACACGGAAAGCGCGACGCCGTCCGAAATGCGCTCGTAAGCGGTAAGCGCGTAAGACGGAGCGTCTCCTTCCACGATCGAACCTTCCGCGAGGGTCGCGCCGATATCCGCGAGGGTGCCGCCGTAGACGGCTTCCGCGTCACCGATACGATAGCGGATCGCGCGCTCGGTGACGGTATAGACTCCGCCGTCGTAAACGAACGTAACGGCGTAGTTATTATCCGCCGAATAGCCGCGAACGGCGTAAGTACCGACGGGCGTTTTGAAATTGAGTTCGGTTTGGTCTTCGACTTCCCACGCTTTGAGCAAAACGGGGTCCGCGTCGCCGAAGGAAAGCGTGCCGGACGTGCGCGTCGCGGTAAGAGTCGCGGGCGCGTCGCCGTAGACGGAAGTAAAATTCCCGACCGTATAGGTGACCGCGCGCGGATTGATCGTGTAGACCGCGTTCGTCGTGCTGTCGAGAACGTAGTTCGGGTTATTCGCGGAAACGACGAGGATCGGATATTCGCCCGCGTCGGTTTCGTTCGTGATAAGGATCGGATCGCCGCTCTGCGTGGTCGACGTAAGCGTGTACGCCGTGTCGCCCGTAAAGACCTCGCCCGCGGTAACCTCCGCAGTCAAACCCTTGACCAAAATCGTTCCGTAGGTGATCGTTTTAGAGTCCGCTTTGACCGAAATGTGCATCGGAGCGATCTCGTAAGTCGCGGATCCGGTCGGCGCGCCGAGTTCGACGGTATAGCCGCAGTTTGCGCCCTCGATCACTTTATAGTTGTCGTCCTCGATGGAGATCGTGATCGTAAACGAGCCGACGTTCACGTTATCGCCCGCCGAAACGGCGATCGTCGCGCTTTGCGTTTGGCTGTTGACGTCTTCGTAAGTTCCGGTGATCTCTTTCGCGGACTTGGAGTAGACCATATCGGGGACGGAAAGCGTAACGACGACGCCCGCGCGGAGAATGCTCCACTCTTTCGAGACGCCCTGCCCGCTCGAAAGCGTGTAGTTCGTGTTGTCGATCGAATTCGCGACCGCGGTATAGGTGCCGACGAACGTCTTTTGATTATCCGCGTAGCCGAGATTGATTTCGTCGGAATCTTTCGCCTTGTTATCGATGGTCGCGGTAACCGTCTTCGGTTCGCCGTCGAAGGTAAAGGACGAGGCGCTCCAAGTCAGCTCGACCGGACGAGGCAGGATCGTAAAGTCGACCGAGCCCGCGGCGAAATAGTTATCCGCACCTGTGCCGATCAAATCATAATCGAGCGCCCACCCGCCGGTATATGCGCCCGCATCGACGGTGTTTCCGCCTTGGAATTCGAAGAAGACGTTTCCGAGCGTGCCCCAGACGTCGCCCGTTTGGATGCCTTCGACCGAAGCGACGGTCGGCTTTTGATTCTCGCCGTTATAGACGAGGTCGTTCGTGTGGAGCCAATTAAGGGTCAGCTCTCTTCTTTGCATAACGACGGAAGTCTCCGTGTTCGTCAAAACGTAGTTCGCGTTGGCAGTCTCCGCGACGAACGTATACGTTCCTTGATTTTTGAAATCGACGCCGGCCTTTTCGCGGACGGTAACGACGAGCGAATCCGAATCGGCAGGAACGCGCGTCGCGCTCGCGGCGGGAAGAGCCTGCGCGGTTCCGTTATAGACGTAGCCGCCCTGCGGCTCGGAAGCCCAAACGACGGCGACGGACACGGGATTGATTGTCAGCGTCGCGGTCATATTCGGGATTTGGTTATAGTTCTCGTAATCGCCGTCGAAAATCGCTATGATAAGATAACTTCCTCGATTTCTCTTCCCCGTAAAGGTTTCGTCGCCGACTTTATAGGAAACTGTGACGCCCGCGGGAAGCGCGCCGCTGATCCTGATTTCGTGATTCACGCCGTCGAAAGGCACCGTGGCGCCCGAAAAGCTGACGCCCGACATATCGTAATTCGCGACGCCGACGCCGAACGTAACGCCCGAAACGAAGTCGAGGTTATAGTTCGCGTTCACCGCGTCGTTCGTAAACGCCAAAGAACCTTGCAAGATCGCGTAGCTGCCTTTATCTTCGCCCACCTCACGAGTAAGAGAGCCGGTCAGGACGGGAACGTCCGAGCCCAAAGCGCCGCTCGTCGAATAGGTAAAGAAAGCGGGATCGGGATCGCCGTAGACCTTGGATTGACCCGCATTCGGAGTGACGGTAAAATCCGCTTTGCCGATCGAAACGACAAAAGACCCCGTCGCTTCGCTGTGGTTCGCGGCGTTCGCCTTAAAGTAGACGGTGTGACTGCCCGCGTTCGTAAAAGACGGGATCGCTGCGATAAAGACGCCGTTCGAAGTGTCCGAATAAGCGTAAGTAATGGTTTTGCTCCCGATCGCGGTCGCGGGGGTCTCGGAAACGGTTGCGGTAAGGGGCGCCGACGTATAGGTCAAGACGCCGCTCTGCGCGACGGACGCATTCGTGATCGCGGCGGGCGTGATCGCATATTCCGCAACCATCGCGCCAAGCGAAAGATCAAGCGCGTAGTCATAGTTCTCGGGAGAAACAGAACTCCATTCGACGGCATAGTTCGGATCCTCGATGTCGACACTGACTTTGAACGTTCCGACGTTGACGTTATCTTCGCCGGAAATCAGTTCGATCTTCGCGTTTTGGGAAACGCTCGCGACGTCGACATACGAACCGGTAACGATTTTCGGGGAATCGGAGTAGGTAAGATCCGGAGCGCTCAGCGTAACTTTTACGCTCTTCGCGGAAACGTACAAAACACCGGGGACGAAAATAATATCGTAGTTATCGCTCGTTCGTCCGCTCGGGGTGATCGCATAACCGATCGACTCGGACGCGGGGCTGCCGACCGAATAGTCGCAAGCGAAAGCCGTCTCTCCCCCGAGACACCAAAAATCTTCGCCGGGCACGAATCCTTCCGCGCTTACGGTGAAACTCGGAATCGGGTCGTAGTACGTAATGAACTTCGTGTCCGCGGTAATGGTAAGATCCTTTTTCGTGATCGCGAAAGTTTCGAGGTTGATGAAGTTGATATCGTAATTCGAGGCGTAAGGGGCTTTCAAAGCAAGCGTTCCCTGCTGGACGACATGCGCGCCGACGGTCTCTCCCGCGACGCGGGTCAACGCGCCGTCGAAGAAGGCGGCGGTCGCTTGGATCGCATCATCGTATTGACTCGCGCCGACGACGAAAGTAAACGTCGGATCGGCGGAACCGTAGACCTTGCTTTGACCGGAAGCGACGGAGACGTCCAAAGTCGCTTTGACGATCTCGAAAGAGACGGCGCTTGCGCCCGCAGAGACGTAGTTCACAAAGTACTCGCCCGCGACTTCGACGCCGTCGCAGGTGAAGTTATAGCGAAGCTCGTATTGTCCGACGTTCTTCAAGCAATCGCCGATCACGCCGAGATCCTGCCATGCGCTCCAATTCGCGCCGCCGTCGGAGCTGTAACGATATTCGACGGTTTCCGCGATGCCCTGCGCGATTTTCTCGTCCGAGCCGAGCATATCGTCGGCGTTGACGCCGTCGATCGTGTATGCGGGTTCGACGCCGTAGAGGACGGCGGCGCCGGTATCCATCGCGATGCTCGGAGTAAGCGTCGCGGCGGCGATCGAGAATTTCGCGTCCTCATCCGCTACGAATTCATAGGTATCGCCATAGGAACCGCTGAATCCCAAAACGAGAGCATATTCGCCGACGTTCTGTCGTTCGATGGTATCGTTCGTCCAAACGATCGCGTTATTGATATTCGTTTCTTCACTGATTTTATATTGATAAACGTCGATTTCCGGGCTTTGCGTCGCGCCGTTATAGATCAACGTCGCTTGCCCGGAGCGCGGACGAACGAACGTGCGAATCTTGGAGACGGTAAAGGGCAAATACGCATAGCCCGTCGTGTAGTTATTATTTCCGATCACTTCCACGCGGATGGTAAACGAGTCCCCGATCGCCACGGTGTTCGGATCGAACGGATCGGTCGTCACGTCGTAGAAAATGACGCCGGGGGCGGTCGCTTCCGCATCGTTTTTGACCAATCCCGCCGCCCATTGCCAAGTCGTCGGGTTGATCGCGACGGTTCCGCCGTCTTCATAACCGGGAAGCGAGGAAATCGAGTCCACGACCCTGTCGATCAGGATCGGGTCGCGATAGAAAGTATCCGCGGGAGCATAGGTAACGTTCGGCTCGTAGTCGCCGTCACCCGCGCCGGGATTCGCGACGACGAAGCCGCCGCCGCTTTTCAGATAGTACGTCGTAACGCCGTCGAGAAGGGTTCCGTCGGGAACGGGTGTCTTTTCCCAAAACGCGTTCTCGCCGAGCATAAATTTCGAGCCGAAGTCGCCGCCGAAGGCGATCACGCCGTTCGGGATCGCGGCGGGAACGATGGTCTGCGCGTTGAATTGCTCGTATTTATACTCGTCGCCCGGGAGCTCCTCGAAATAGAAGAGATCGCGATACGCCGCCGCGATCGCGACGCCGGAAGTCCAAGTCCCGGGTTCGGATTTATAAACTCTTTCCGAAGGAGATCCTTCCAAAGCATAGGTGGCGGTCTTTTCGATATACGCGTCGAGCGACGGATATCCGCTCATAACGGAAGCGTCGTCGATCTCCGACTGATTCTGCGCGGAGTATTTTACCGTGAAGCCGTTTTGCGGGGCTCCGTTATACGGAAGATTATCATCGAAATCATAGGTCAGCTGTCTCTTCTCGACGTTTACGATGCCGTCCGCATTCGAAATCGCGTAATCATTCGCGGATTTATTCCCGCCCGCCTTTTCGGAGAGCGAAAGCGAATAGGTATACGTCCCGGGAGTAATCGGCGCGCTTCCCGCCGTCCAAGTAACGACGACGTCGAACGATTCGCTGAGCGCAGTATCCGAAAACCAAGCGCGAAAATCGACGGGCGTGTTCGGGATATAGTAAAAAACGGACGCGGAAACGTCTGCGATAATCGCCGTGGGCTCGATCTCGAAATCCACGCACGCAAGCACCGTTTTTCCGTCCAGCGCGGAGGCGTTATCATCCGCGTCGAACCAGTACTTCCGATATTCCCCGACGGTCGTCGGCGTGACGGTCGTCGCGTTTACGTACTCGGCGCCGTCCTTTTCGCGATAAAAACAATCCGCCGTAACGGGAATGCCGACGTCCGTGATCTCGAATTCCGCCGTGATGTACCAGGAAGGATCCGTGCCGTAAGGGACGCTCCACGGAGTCGGATTCGAATAATCCTCTTCCACTCCGTTTACGAAGAGCGTAACGGTGTAACCGTTTCCGAGGATCGTCGACGCGCTCGCCGTCTCGGCGAAGGGCGCAAACGCTATCGCGCAAACGATCGCGACCGCAAACACGGCTACGAGCGCGACGAGCGACAAACGATTCGTCATCTTCTTAGTCATACATTTACCTCCATTCCCGCGGATGTGATCCGTTTTTTCATTCGTGCGTAGAGGTGCGTGCGCACAAGCGCGCAAAAACACCTATACATAATATATTATATAGGCTATTTCCGCCGTAAAGCAAGTAATTGAGAAAATTAGCGAAATGGAAACGTTTTCCGTCGATTCTTGTCGAACCGAGGGATCTTTTGACGACGGCGCTTTCGCGCCTGCTCGGGATAGCGCGCGGATTATGATCTTTCGCCATCCCGAGGCAAAGCCGAAGGATCTCATCCGATTCTCCGACAAGCTCGAAAAGACAAAGAAAAACCGCACGGGAACTTACCCGTGCGGTTTTGATCGAAGGAATGCGGCATAAGCGCCGCTATCCGCGCCCGTCACCTGTCTTCGCGGAAATAGTTGATTCCCAACGATGCGGGCGGTTGCGCTTTCTTGCTTCCGACGATACTCGTCACGATAAGCACGAGGATCGTTATCACGTAAGGAACGGTTTTAATAAGCTCGGTTTGCGCAAACGACACGTTAATATACGCCGCCGAAATATACAGCCCGCCGAAGATCAAAGATCCCAAGATCGAGAGCGCGGGACGCCAAACCGTAAAGATAACGAGCGCGACGGACAACCAGCCGAATCCTTCGAGGATATATTCCCAGTTACCGCCCATATATTCCATAATCGTAAAATGCCCGCCGAGCGCGGCGATCGCGGAGCCGATGATCGTGGCGCCGTAACGATAGCCGGTCACGTTTATGCCCGCAGCGTCCGCCGTGGCGGGGTTCTCACCCACCGCGCGAAGGTGCAATCCGACGCGCGTCCGATTCAAAACGATCTGCGTGACGATCGCGATAACGATCGCGATATAGAAGAGCAATCCGTGCGAAAGGAAGATCTTTACGAACCAATTGTCGCTTTGGATCTGAAAGAGCGTCGCGAAGATCTTGCTGGTCTTTCCGATGATCAGCGTCGCTTCGCCTTTCTTCGTCATAATATAACCCGCCAAACCGACGCCGAGCGACGTCAAGGCAAGACCCGTCACGTTTTGATTCGCGCGAAGCGTCACGGTCATAAAGCTATACAAAAGACCCATCAAGCCGCCCGCGACGAGCGTCGTCAGGATCGGGAGCAAAAGAAGCAAAAAAGTCGAATAGAGTTTCGCTTTCAAAAGGTAGTACACCGTCATACAACCGACGGCGCCGCCGACGCTCATAACGCCCGGGATGCCGAGGTTCAGATGCCCGCTCTTTTCGATAACGATCTCTCCGGTGGAACCGTAAAGGAAAGCCGCGCTGAGTTTGAATGCTTCGGTCAAGAAAGGTACGATCATACATTTTCCTCCTTTGCCACATCGGCGGAAGGTTCGTCGCTTGCGGGCGAAGCCTCTTCAGAGAGCGACGCTTGCGCCTCTTTCGGGGAGAGAGCTTTCTCCGTCGGCGTTTTCGGGGTCTCCGCGCGACGGCGGAAGACGATCTTGTAGTTGATAAAGAATTCTCCGCCTATAATAATGAGGAACATAAGCCCCGTGACGACTTGGGAGAAGAAAGAGGTCGTAATACCGGCTTTGGTCATGATCTCGTCCGTTCCGGCGGACAAAAAGACAACCAGCAAAGAGGTAAAGATCATTCCGATCGGGTTGAATTTCGCGAGCCAAGAGACGAGGATCGCGGTAAAGCCCCTGCCGCCTGCCGATTCGCTGGTCAAGGAATGGTTGATACCCGAAACGAGCAAAAAGCCCGTTACGCCGCAAATGATACCCGAAAGGATCAAGGTTCGGACGATGACCTTCTTTACGTTGATACCGATATAGCGCGCGGTATTTTCGCTCTCACCAACGACGGAGATCTCGTAGCCGTGTTTGCTGAAACGCAAATAGGCAAACATAATGCCCGTAAACACGATCGCCACGATGATGCTGAACCAAAAGTTCTCGCCGCCGATCGTGGGAAGGTTCCCGTATTTTATCGTAGGCAAAACGCCCGTTCCGCCCGGGACCCAAACTTTGATCGTATACTCGATAATACGAACGGAAACGTAGTTCATCATTAAGGTGAAAAGGGTCTCGTTCGTGTTCCACTTCGCCTTGAAAAGCGCGGGGATCACCGCCCACATCGCGCCGCCGAAGACGGCGCCCGCCAAGGCGATAAAGATCAAAAGCGTGTCGTTCACTTTGCCGCCCAAATAATGCAGGCAGACCATACAACAATAAGCGCCCATCAGAACCTGCCCTTCCGCGCCGATATTCCAGAATTTCATTTTGAACGCAGGCGTAACGGCGAGCGCGAAAAGCAGCAAGATCGCGAGATCGCGCAAAAGCACCATCACTCTGTATCTGCTTCCGAACGCGCCTTCAAACATATACTTGTACGCGTCGGACGGGAAAATGCCGAGGAAGGCATAGATCAGGATCCCGATCAAAAGGAAACCTCCGACGATCGTTCCGCCGCGGATCGCCCAGCTCTGCCAAGTGGGGACGTTTATTCTCTTAACGAGATGGAAAAGGGGTTCGCGCGTTTTCTTTTGCTCAGTCATGGTCTCCCTCCTCGTTTGCGCCTGCATCCGATTTCTTGCCGATCATATCGGCAACGATTTCCGAATCCTCTCCGGACGCGCGGCTCAGCATCATTAAGCCGACTTCTTCTTTGGTAATCGTGCGTGCGTCCACGATGCCCGCGACCTTGCCGCCCGAAAGGACGACCAAGCGATCGGACAAAGCAAGAAGCACGTCAAGGTCTTCTCCGACGAAGATGACCGCCACGTTCTTTTCCTTTTGCTTATTCAAAAGGTTATAGATCAAATAGGACGAATTGATATCCAATCCGCGGACGGGATACGCCGCCATCAAGACCTTCGGGGAAGAAGAGATCTCGCGCCCGACGAGGACTTTTTGGACGTTTCCGCCGGACAAACGGCGAACGGGCGTCATATCGCTCGGCGTGACGACTTCGAGATCGTGAATGATCGTGTCGGCGAGTTTTTTCGGGCGTTTCTTATTGACGAAAATCGTGTGTCCTTTGCGATAACTGCGAAGCGCCATATTGTCCACGATGCTCATATTGCCGACAAGCCCCATGTTCAAGCGATCTTCGGGAACGAAGGAGAGCTTGATCCCGAGCTCTTGGATCTCGCGCGGCGTGCGATGGCGAAGGTCGATGATTTCGTCTTCATAAAAAAGGATCTGCTCTTTATTGACGAGATCGACGATCTCCTTATTATGCTTGCCTTTGAGATCGACTTTTTCTCCGTTCGGATAGTGGAAAAACCCCTCCGCCGCCATTTTCTTGATCTTTTTCAACGATTTATGGAAGAACGTAACGGGTTTGTTTTTCTTGGGGTTATGGAAAATGATGTCGCCGCTTTCGACCTTTTGCAGCCCGGCGATGCCTTCGAGCAATTCCTTCTGCCCGTTGCCCGAGATACCCGCAATGCCGAGGATCTCGCCGCCGTTTACGGTGAAAGAGACGTCGTCGACCGCGTTGATCCCGTCGCGATTCTTGACGGTCATATGCTCGATGATCAAACGGGGTTTGGGATCGACGGGGTCTTTGCGCTCGATATTCAGATCGACCTTCTTACCGACCATCATATCGGCGAGCGCTTTCTCGCTCGCATCCTTGGTGTCCACCGTCGCGATATGCTCGCCTTTTCTGAGGACCGCGACGCGGTCGGAGATCTCCATAACTTCGTTCAGCTTATGGGTGATGATGACGATGGATTTGCCGTCCTTCTTCATTGCGCGAAGCACGTCGAAGAGATGGCGAATCTCCTGCGGCGTCAAAACGGCAGTCGGCTCGTCCAAGATCAAAATTTCCGCTCCTCTGTACAGGATCTTCAAAATTTCAACCGTTTGTTTTTCCGAAACCGACATATTATGCACGAGTTTTTCGGGATTTATTTGAAAACCGTAGCGCGCACACATCTCACGCACTTCGGAAACGACTTTCTTAATGGAAAAACGGCGTTCTTTTTTTACGCCGAGGGTAATATTTTGCGCCGCGGTAAAAACGTCCACCAACTTAAAATGCTGATGGATCATGCCGATTTTATAGCGGAACGCGTCTTTCGGACTTTTGATCGTGACCTCTTCCCCGTTGACGAAGATCTGACCTTCGTCCGGGTAATAGATCCCCGCGATCATATTCATCAAGGTCGTCTTGCCGCATCCGTTTTCACCGAGGACGGACAAGATCTCCCCTTTGCGAATTTCGAGATTTACGCTCTTATTCGCGATCACCGAACCGAAGGTTTTGGTGATATTTTTCATTTCGATTGCGTTTACGTTTTCCACAATTTTCTCCAATGGAAGACAAATGCCTCTCGCAAGAACGAGTCTTGCGAGAGGCCGAGTTATTTTGATTGATTGACCTATTTAGAGCTTAGTCCTCGTCGCCGGGGAGAATGACCGGTTTGCCGTCCTTATCCGCCTCGAAGACCTTGTTCAACAACTTGATACCGTCGATCTGCGCATCAAAAGAAGGCGCGGAAGCGGTAGAAGACTCTTGGTAAGCACCGTTCACGACGAGGTCGCCGGTGAGTTTCGTGCCGCCGACAGTGAAGGTGTTCACGTCGAAGACTTTCAAGGAACCGTCGATGAGTTTCGCGCGAGCGGCGACGATAGCGTCGACCGTGCCTTCCGCGATCGCATCACCGTTCAAAGCAGTCAAAGCGACGGAGCCGTTCTTCAAGGTGCCGGTGTAATCGGTGCCGAACGCTTCACCCTTCGCGGTCTTCGCGATGATGTATTTCACGTACGGAGCCCAGTTGATGCGGCTGGAAACGAGGAAGGTATTGGGGCAGGAAACGATCGTGCTGCCGTTATAAGAAACGTTCGGAACGCCCGCAGCTTCGCAAGCGGAAGGAGCGCCCATGGAGTCGGCGTGTTGGCTGATCAAAGCGCAGCCTCTGCTGATCAAAGCGTTCGCCGCGTTCTTTTCGGCGGTGATATCGAACCAAGAACCGGTGAATCTAACGTCCATCGTGAGTTTGTTGCCGAGACCCGCTTCCTTTTGGTTCAACGCGTATTTTGCGCCGAGGAAGAAAGAGGAGTAACCGGAGATAACTTCCGCGTAGGTCCAAGCGCCGACGTAACCCATCTTGAAGTTTTGTTGATTCGCTTCTTTGCCCGCGTTCATCTCATAGAGCTTCAAACCTGCGGCGATACCCGCGAGGAAGCGGCCTTCATAGATGGAAGCGAAAGCGTTGTGGAAGTTGGCGTAATTCTTGATCGCGGCTTGATAACCGGTCGCATGGCAGAATTGAACGGTGGGGTTCTCTTCCGCGGCTCTGATCATATAATCTTCGTGACCGAAGCTATCGGCGAAGATGACCTTGCACTTGTCTTTCTTGACGAGGTCGGTCGCGACTTCGTAGCACTTTTCGCCCTCGGGAACACCGGTCTTGATGATGAGCTGACCTTCGTCCATTCCGAGCTCTTTGACCGCCGCCTTCGCCGCATTGATGAAGTTGAGGTCATAGGTGGATTCGGTGCCGTGCAAGCAGATCATACCGATCTTGAAGTTCTTGTCGATGGTGACGCCGGAATAATCCATGTCGGGCGTCAAAGTCAAAGCGGGGAGCTCGACTTCTTCGGCATCCTTAATGTCGTTATTGTTGCAAGCGAACAAACCGACTGCGACGGCCGCGACAAGCGCGAGCGCCAAAATGATGGTAACGATTTTTTTCATATTTTTTCCTCCCTGCCTTTCGGCAAATTTATTCGAACACGATCTCGCCCGCATTCATCCTTTTGATACGCGCGAGAGAATAGACGGGCACGCCTTTCTTCTCGATCAGCGCCCTGCCTCCCTGATACTCCTTTTCGATCGCCGCGACGAAGCCGACCGCCGTCGCCCCCGCCTGCTCGATCAAAGAAAGAAGACCGATCGCCGCGTTCCCGCTCGCGAGAAAATCGTCGACGACGAGGACTTTATCCCCTTTGCCGAGATACTCTTTGGAAACGACGACGTTGTTTTGCGTTTGGTGCGTATAAGAAAAAACGGGCGAAGAGTACACTCCGTCCGAAATATTCGAGGTTTTGTTCTTTTTGGCGACAAGCACGGGAAGACCCATAAACTCCGCCGCCGCAAACGCGATCGCGATGCCCGAAGACTCCACGGTCAAGATCAAATTCGCGCCGCAATCCTTTTGGGTTTCGGCGATATCTTTTCCGAGCTCGGAAAGAAGCGCGACGTCCAAACGGTGGTTCAAAAAGCCGTCCACCTTCAAAACGTCCCCGGTCAATACTTTCCCTTCTTTCAGAATTTTATCTTCCAGCAGTTTCATATCCCTTCTTCGCTTGCGCCCTCAAAAGAAATAAAAAAGCAAGCTAACCCTAACTTGCTTGCCAATAAAACCCAAACGGCGCCCGAAACGAAGCGGAACGAAGAACCAATAGTCGCACGTTTTGGCTGTGCGGTAGAAACTCGAAGGGCCGTCCATCCTTGATTATATTGGCAATATTCTTTTGTGCTTTTATTGTAATATATCTTCTCGTCCGTGTCAAACGAATCCGCGTCGTAAAAGAGAATATTTTCCCGAAAAGGCGTTCCTCGCGCGCACGCGTTGGATTATGATTACGCGCGACAAAAAGGCTTGCTTTCCGAAAATAACCGTGCTATACTTCATACGAAAAACGGAGGATAAAATGAGAGTCGTCATCGTAAAAAACGCAGAGGAACTTGCGGCGAAAGCCGCCGAAGAAGCGCTCGAAGTCATTCGCGCGAAGAAGGACGCCGTTCTCGGTCTCGCGACCGGGTCCACGCCCGTCGGAATGTATAAAAAACTCATTGAGGATCATAAGAAGAACGGGACGAGCTATCGCCTCGTCAAAGCCGTCAACCTCGACGAATATATCGGGCTTTCCCCCGAAAACGATCAAAGCTATCGCTATTTTATGCGGAAAAATCTTTTCGACGAGATCGATATCGACCTCGACAATACCTTTATCGAAAACGGACTCGCCGCGGACGAAAAAGCGGAATGCGCGCGTTACGACGCCCTGCTCCGCTCCCTGCCGCGCGACTTGCAGGTCCTCGGGATCGGCGCGAACGGGCATATCGCTTTTAACGAGCCCGGAACTTCCTTCGACGAAGAAACGCACGCCGTTTCTCTGACGGAGAACACGATCGAGATGAATTCCCGCTTCTTCAAAAGCAAAGGCGAAGTCCCCCGCCGCGCCTTTACGATGGGTCCGAAAAGCATTATGGAAGCGAAAAAGATACTCATCCTCGCAAGCGGCGCGAGCAAAGCCGACGCCGTCTTCAAGACGATCCGCGGAGAAGTCACCGAAGAAGTCCCCGCGAGCATTCTCCAAAACCATCCGAACTGCGTCCTGATCGCGGACGAAGCCGCCGCCTCGCTTTTGTAAAAAGCGAAGACGCCGCGATCCGAACCGCCGACCGAAACCCGAAACGGATTCGTTCGGTTTTACGGAAATACTACCGATAAAAAAGGCTCTTTCGAGTTTTCGGAAGAGCTTTTTTCGATCGATTACGTTTATCGGCGGATCTCATCGATTTACCACCGCTTCGCCTCAGGGGATTCTTCACTGCGTTCAGAATGACGTGCGTTTTCTCATTCGCCATCCCGAACCGTAGCGCCTGCCGAAGGCTCTCTTCCGAATTTTCCTGCCGCTTCGCCTTAGGGGATCCCTCGACCGCGGCGCCGCGCGCCTGCTCGGGATGACGCGAGAAACGATCCTATCCCGTTAGCCCGTACCGTAGGTCCGCGCGAGCGTCAGCCTTAGCGAGTCGGTCGAAGGATCGCCCTGCGCTTTCCCCCTGCAACGCCCGACTTTTATATATTCGTCATCCTGAGCCGTGAGCGAAACGAACGTGTCGAAGGATCGCTCTGTGCTTCCCCCCTGCAACGCCCGGCTTTTACATATTCGTCATCCTGAGCCGTGAGCGAAGCGAACGTGTCGAAGGATCTCATCCTTTTTCATTTATGCGTTACCGCGCGAAGATTCAAAGACTCACAATCTTGCGAAAAGAAGCAACGACAAGGCTTCAAACGACACCGAACGATTCGATTATGAAAAAAGCCTCGAACCGACGGCGATAATGAACCGTGCAAATTCGAGGCTCGACGTTTTTCCCAAGAGCCCTCGCATAAACGCGCAAAGACAAGGCTCCAAACGACACCCACCTATTCGAATAAAAAATCCTCGAATAGACGGCGGCAAAGAACCGTGCAAATTCGAGGCTCGACGAGGGAACGCGTAGGCGCGTACTCCTTGTACGCAACTGCGCGAACCCGATGGCAGTAAACGAAGAAGTTGTGCGGTTATTTACCGCCGTTCAGTGATAAAGGTCGGTCGTAACGTAATCCGCCAGCGCCCTCTTCGCTTTATTCAGGCTCCAATCATCGTTCACCGTCCAAACGTTCACCTTCAAACCCTTTTTATGGAAACGCTCGACGAGCTTTTTCGTTACGCATTTGGTTTCGATATCGATCGAAACGCCGTCTTCGAGGGCTTTTGAAAATTGCGGATCGTCTTTCGTGCTTGAAAGATATTGCAGCGTCAAAGAAGCGTCCTCGGCTTTCAGACGGATCAAATTCCCGTAATCGAACGAAATAAAGGCGCATTTTCGGCGATCGTACGATTCGTCCACGGCGGCGAGGATCCTTTTGATCTCCGCTGTCGAATACGTTCCTTTGAGTTCGACGACCGCGATCTTATTTCCCTTTTTACACGCGCCGAGGTACTCCGCGAAGGTCGCGAGATAGACTTCGTCGCCGTTTACGTCGTTTTTAAGAGGTTTCGCGCGAAGCGCGGAAAAATCGTTCGAAGCGACCGCAAGAGACGTCCCGTCCTTATAGGAGACGCTTTCGTCGTGCTCGCAGACGAGGACGCCGTCACGCGTGAAACGGATATCCGTCTCGATTCCCCAAAAGGACTCCGCCGCCGCGGCTTCGAACGCGCCGAGCGTGTTCGGGCGGAACTTACTGCTGTATCCGCGATGCGCCACGAATTCGGGGTTACTCCTCGGCGATAAAAAGACGACGCCGGAAAAAACCGCGCCGCCGAGAAAGACGAACGCAAGGACGGAAAGGGGGACTAAAAATAGCGGTTTTATTTTCATAAGCTCACCTCGGTTTTATTATATAGGACTTCGCCGCCGAAATCAAGCCCCCGTTTCGCGCCGCCGCTCCGCTTACTTTTCCTTATAGTACAGTTTGCAATGACACAATCCTTCGAATTCGGGATCGGCGATCTGCTTGCGGAATTCTTCACACATGCATTTGAACTCCGGTCGCTTCCCGACGCGGCAGGGGCAATAGCCGTCTTTCGCTTTCAACCCTTCTTGGATCGTCTTCACGACTTCTTGGTCTTCGTTGAGCCGTATTCTCATACCCGATCTCCTTATAACAAGGCGGCGACGGCTTTCTCGACTTCCTTCATATCCGCCGTCGGCTCGAAGCGCGCGACCACGCGCCCCTCTCTGTCCACGAGGAATTTCGTAAAATTCCACTTGACGTAGGCTTTATCGCCGTACTTTTTATTGTTTCTGTCGGCAAACTTCTTCAAAAAGAAACTTCCGACGCCCTTGCCGAACCCCTCGAACGGTTTTTCCGACGCGAGGAAAGCAAAGAGCGGATCCGCCGTCTCGCCGTTGACGTCGATCTTTTGAAAACGCGGGAAGTCGGTCCCGAATTTCATCGTGCAAAACGAATGAATCTCTTCATCCGATCCGGGCGCTTGATCGGCGAACTGGTTGCAGGGAAAATCCAAGATCTCGAACCCCTGATCTTTCTTGTCTTTGTACATCGCTTCCAACGGTTCGTAATGCGGCGTAAACCCGCACCCGGTGGCGGTATTCACGATCAAAAGGACCTTTCCTTTGTAGTCGGACAAATTTACATCGTTTCCCTTCCGGTCTTTTACGATAAAATCATAAACGGTTTTCATCTTTTCTATCCTCCTTTATTGATTTTTTCCGTTTTCGAGCAATTCGTATAACAACGAATATAACGCTTGCGCTTTTTCGGGCGAAAGGCGCAGACACCCCGCCACGTTTCGGGGAACGTCCTTCGCCTTTTCGCGGAGCGCTTTTCCCTTCTCCGTCAGCGAGACGAGAACGACCCGATCGTCCTCTTTGCTGCGATGCTTTTCGACGTAGCCGCTGTTTTCCATTTTTTTGAGAAGCGGAGAAAGCGTCCCGTTATCCAGCATCAGCTTTTCTCCGATCTCTCCGACGGGAGAGTCGCCGTTTTCCCATAAGACCAAAAACACGAGATATTGCGTGTAGGTAATCCCGAGCGGCTTTAACCAAGGCGTGTACAGACCGACCACTCCCCTCGCCGCCGCATAAAGCGGAAAGCAGAGTTGATTCTTCAATTTCAAAGCTTCGACGTAATCGTATTCCATTTTCGGCACCTCGATTTATGTTTGATACAACTATATTTTATACAACCATTTTTATTTTGTCAACCCTTTTTCGAAAAAATTTTCGTAAGAACTTTTTTCGATTTCGCGCGCGGAACGTGCCCTCCGAAACAAAAAAAAGAGCCCCCGAAAATCGGGAGAGAGGACGTTACAATTTGGTCCGGATTTCAAATTTCGACCAGTTACGCATATCAAGATTTACTCAAAAAGATCATATCTATACAGCTGGACTGTTGCGAGGTTGACTTCGAATATTTCAGTTTCGCCGTTCAACGTATACTGCATTATTAAAGAATCTGACGCTATTTGCAGATCATTTTTTGCGATTTCCACTTCAAACTCAACAAAATTTCCACTCCAATAGCACCGCCTACTGGTTAAGTCATAGTGCGTATTTGCCAAGTCAAAAGCAATTTTCGTCTCGTCAATCGGAACGCCTTCTTCATTGTCTTTTATAATGCTGATAGTTTTTAGGCGTAACGCTTCGTTTGCAAATCGAAACCCTACAATCGTCGCATAATGATCATCTTCACCATCTACGCCGCCCCATCCTTGTATATTCCAATTCAGAGCAAGCGAATATGCGTGATTTTGATTGATAAATTGATCCGTATTCAGTATTCGTTGGGAAAGCGTTCTGTATTGTCGGTCATTTACAATAGGACATTGTTGAAGAAAATCTACGTCGTTTTCCTTTTCATAAATACTTATATCAACGGGAACATTAACATCGCAATTCAACAATCGGAAAGAAATGCTTGTTACTTTTCTGACAATACCTTTTTCCGTCCAATCCGCATTAGGCGCAACCATAAAATCAAAAATGCAAACCGAACAATCCGAAGCAGAAACGCCCGCCTTGCCGTCCATTGTAAAACAATCGGATTGAAGCCCTTCGATGCGTAAGTCTTCTATTCTTTCGCCACTGATACTCTTTACAAAAAGCTTATCGTTTGATCCACGGGTACCGGTATTGTACATAGACAAGTTTTGATCAACAAGTACAGGAATGCTAAAAGCCGCATGAACCGTTTGATTTGCGAAAACGTGCATTTCTCCCGCAACCTGCCGCTCTTTTGCCACAACCGTGGGAGGGTTTTCTTTAACAGGGTTCTTTCTTGTGGATACACATGAGATGCTGACCATCATCAGCATAATGGTGGACAGCAAAATAACGACAAAACCGATCGCTCTATTGATTTTTCGACTCATTCAACTCATCCTTTTGCCGTTGTAAAAAACACGCCACTTGCAAGGTCAAAACTCTCAAAATATCCGCTTTGATTTGTGTCAATTGTCGCGGTATATTCTCCATACGACTCTACTTTGTTATTCTTGTCTTTGCTAACAACTCTACGAACTTTATTGTAAACAAGCAAAAGCAAAGCTTGTCGACAATATCTTTATAATGCAAAGATACCACAATTAACATGCTTTGTCAACACCTATTGTCGAAACATACAAAATTTCGCAACGCAAAAATTCGTTTTATATTGATCCATCGATCGGGCAGCTGTTATTTGCTACCCGCTGACGGACCCCTCGGATAAAGCATAAGAGGTCGTCCAGCTCGTCGGTTAACCTCACTTGACACACGCGGCTATCGCGTGATTTTCACATACAAAAAAAGGACTCGACCGAATCCGATCGAGCCCTTTTTACTCTTTTGAATCGTTTACTGCTCCGTGAAAGTCAGGCGGATATCGCCGGTGTCCACGTCCACGTCCACGCGCTTGTCGCCTTGGGTGTAGGAGCGGGGAGAGGTGCTACCCGTATCCGTCGAAAGGGAGCAGGAATAATCCTCTTTCTTGCCCGCAAGCAGGAGACGGACGTCGCCCGTGTCGCTCTTGACGGTGATGCTCGGCGAAGTGAGCGCCGCCGTCGCGACGACGTCGCCGGTATCCGTCTTGCAGCTAATCGAAGGCGCGGTCATCACGCCGCTGATCTTAATATCGCCCGTGTCGGTTTTCAGCGTGATTTTCTTCGCCTCGACCGCCGCCGAGATCGCGATTTTGCCCGTGTCCGTTTCCGCTTTCAATTCGTTCGCGACCGTAAGTTTGCCCGAAATGCGGACGTCGCCCGTGTCGACCTTGAAAGAAGCGTTTTGCTCCACGGTAATCTCGCCGTTCAGTTTAAGGGAACCCGTGTCCGTTTTCAGATTCAATTCGCTGAACGCGCGCGTTTCGGATTCTCTTCCGACAAAGACGTCCCCGGTATCCGTGTCCAAGGAAAGCGCGATCGTCTTGCCCGCGGGAACGGAGATCACGAAAGTCTTGCCTTTCCCGAAACTGAGACCCACGCGCCACCAACGGAAGCGGTTGCCGGATAAGGTCAGCGTCCCATCGGTCAAAACGGGATCGTAGACCTTGATCTCTCTTCCCTTTTTGTCAAACTTGTCGTAATACAGGATATGGATCTTTTCGTCCTCGGAATACGCGAGGGAAATATCATCGGTGTCCGCGTTTACGACGATCTTCGAGACGGCGGACGCATCCGCTTCAAAGGTCTTTTCTTCATACGTCACGTTGGAAATTTTGGAAAAATCCCAATCGTTTTTCGCCATGGCGACCGCAAAGATGCCGCCGCCGAGAAGAAGCAAGCAAATGCCTAAAATCAACAAAACAAAAATCGCTTTTTTCATACCTTACCTCCGAACGAATACCGCGCTCAAAAGCGATTTGATCGCGGTCGCGACAGCCTTCGTCGCAAGCATAAACCCGACGAAAACCAGAAGCCCGACCCCCGTCCCGGCGAGTCCCATTCCGACGTACGCGGGGATGATCAACCCCGTCGCGCCGAATAAGAACGGACCGACCGCCGCATAGGCGATGCCGGCGATCGCGACTCCGATCCCGGCGGCGCAACACGCCGCAAACGCGACGAGGACGCCGATCGCCGCTCCGAGAAGCGGAAGCGCCAAGATCATACCGACGAGCGCCATGGGCGAAGAACTCGACTTCTTTTCGGGAAGAGGAGTCTCTTCCTCTTCGAACCCGGAGATCGTCGCGCCGCTCGCTTGCCCGACGCGCCTCGCGCATTCTCTCGGCGAACCGAATTCCGCCGTGATCTCTTCCTCGCTTTGCCCGCGAGACATTTTTTCATCCTTCATTTCGCGATAGAATTCGATCGTTCTATCGCGTTCTGTCTTCGAGATCGTGGCGAGTTCCTTTTTGAGCTCGCGTTCCCACGCTTTGTATTTCATTATTTCCTCCCCCTTAACAGAAAACTTTTAATCTTTTCGAACTGATCCATCACCTCGATGAAATCGTCGATCTTCTTTTTGCCCTCTTCCGTGATCGAAAAGTAACGGCGAAGCCTGCCGTTAAACGCGACGGTCTTCGTCTTGACCGCGCCGCCTTTTTCGAGCCTGCGAAGGATCGGGTACAAGGTCGATTCCGATATGACGACGTGCGGCGCAAGATCGGATATGATCTTGTAGCCGTAAGACGGCTCTTCCTCGATCGCCGAAAGCACGCATATTTCCAACAGGCCTTTTTTGATTTGTGCGTCCATCTTTCACCTCATACTGCTCTATGCACCATATTGTACAATGCATAGTATTGCTTGTCAAGAGTTTTAGCGAAAAAATTTTCACCCGATTCACGAGCGTTTCCTTTTATTCTTTGCGCGTTATACGCGCGCATAGAAAAAAGATCTCGAACGGATCGAGACCTTTTTCGCTTTTTATCCGCTATTTCGCGAGCGCGTCCTCAATGACCCGCGCGACCTGCGCCGCGCAGCGCTTTGCGCCGAGCTCGGTCAGGTGAATCTTATCGTCGCAGATATTGCCGGCAACGTCCTCCGCGACCAACGCGTGTAAATCGTTGATTTGGACGCCGAGCGCTTGCAATTTCGGAACGACGAGCGCGTTAAAGCGGTCGATGTCCTCGTTTTTATTATATGGATAAGCGGGATTGACGGGCGTCGTCGTCGCGAAGATCACCTTCGGCGTGATTTTAAGAAGCGCCGTCGCGATGCGAAGGACGTTTTGCGCGTACTCTTCGTCCGTCGAGAAAAGGCTCCCGTCTCCGACGATATTCGCGACGTCCCACAAACCGCAGTTGAAGTGGATCACGTCGCACCCTTTGAGATCTTCTTTCAAATCGAACAAGAAGCGAAGCAGATTCTTCGCGAACTTGCAATTCTCTTTGGGCTGAAAAACCGCCGCCTTTCCTTTCAATAGTTTGGGCACGATGCGACCGTACCCGTATAAGCGAATCGAATCTCCCAAAAGCGCCACTTTCTTTTCCATCGTTCTCTCCTTTCGCGCGGCGGACCCGCGTTTTCTTATTATACATCTTCTCCAAAAAGAACGCTCTCTTTTTTCTGAAATTCCGCGGAATTTCTTTTAAATCGCCGCGCCCTCTTGCGCGGGAACGCGCCGAAATGCTATACTGTCGGAAAAAGCGAGGAAATTTATGGAAACGAAAACCTTCGAAAATATCGTCGCCGTCCGACTGGATAAAGGCGACGAGATCCTGACCTCTCTTCTCAAAGTCGCGAAAGACGAAAAGATCGCCTTTGCGGCCGTCTCCGGCATCGGCGCGACGGATGATTTCGAGGTCGGCGTCTTTGATCTCGAAAAGCAAGACTACGTCCGCGCGCGTTACGCGGGCAATCACGAGATCAATTCGCTCGCGGGCAACCTGACGACAAAGGGCGGCGAGCCTTACGTCCACCTGCATATGACCGCGGCGGGGCCCGGCGGAAAACTCGCAGGCGGTCACTTGCTCCGCGCCGTGATCTCCCTGACTGCCGAGATCTTCCTCGAAAAGATCGACGGCTCCGCAGGCAGAGCGTTCGACGAATCGCTCAAAATCAATCGGATCAAGTTCGACTGAACGAAATCGTTTCCACCCTCTTATCCCATTCCGATAAAAAACCCCGACTTGCGGTCGGGGTTTTTTCGTTGTTTTTACCGTTTGGTAATTCAGTTAAGGACGGCGTCGTGAGCGGCTCTCAAAACCTTATCGACCGCATCATCGGGGAAGCTGTCGTCCAAAATAACGCTGTACCAAGGATTGGGAGCTTTCGGGAAGGCGCTCCTCTTTACCGTCGGATGCGTCTTGGCGAGCTTCTCCGCATAGTCTTCCGGGAGACGGATCAAGAGGACGACCGCGCCGACTTCATAGACGTAGACGAAGCAGGCTTTCTTATCCCCGTTGATCGCATAGTGCGTGTCCGCGAGAGGCAGACCCGTCCGAGTCCTGTTCCCGCGGCAGTTGAGCTCGACGGCGTCGCCGTAATCCGCCGCCAAATAGCCGGCGATTCCTTTCTTGGTGCGCTCGACTTTCGTAACGGTCGCTTTCGCCGCAGCCAAGCTTTCCTTCAAAGAAAGTCCTTCCTTGCGCTTGCCGCCGCAATAGCCGTAGGCTTCATCCAAAATGCTTTGGATCTCGCTTTCGGGGAAGGTGTCGTCCACGATGACGCTGTACCAAGCGTGTTTCGCTTTCGGGAATGCGCTTCTCTTGACGAGCTCATGCTTCTCGGCGAGCGCGTTTCCGTACTTCTCATCCAGCTTGACGAGGAGCATCGTCGTCTCACCGACTTCGTAGACGTAGACGAAGCAGACGTTTTTATGATTCTCTCGGACGGCGTAGTGCGTGTCCGCGAGGGGCAGCCCCGTCTTCGTCTCGTTTTCGCGCCTGTTGAGTTCGACGCCGTCGTCATACTTCCCTTTCAGATAGTCCGCGACGTACTGCTTATGGACCTTGCTATGCGAAACCGTCGCCTTCGCGATCGCAAGGTTCTCTTTCAAAGAGACGGTATCCTCTTCGTGTTCTTCGAGCTCTTCCTCGGTGACCTCTTCGGCGTCTTCCGCGAACGCTTCGGCGTCCTCTTCGAGATCTTCTTCCGCGATGAGCTCGTCTTCAAACTCTTCAATCGCTTCTTCCGCCTCGTCGTCGACGATTTCTTCCGCGACTTCTTCCGCAACGGTTGCGACGGGTTCTTCGACGAATTCTTCGACCTCTTCGATCACGTCGTTCTTCGCTTCGCCTTCCGCGACTCGGATCTCCTCCGCCGCGATGCAAACGAGCGTCTTTTTGAGATCTATTACGCAGCGTTTCTCATTCAGATATTGCACCGACTGCAAAAGGATCTCGCCACCCTCGCCGAAGAGCGTATAACGATAGACACCCTTGTTCGTAACGTCCAAGACGAATTTCGGCTCCGGGAGACTGTCTTCGAGATCCCCGACGCGATTCTCGACGAGCGCGCTTTTCCCGACCTTTCTCAAAACCGCGATCGCATCGCGCGCTTCCTTTTCGGTCGCGAAAACGCCCATTTCTTTGGAAAGATGGTCGCCCTCGTCATCAAAAAGCACGAAGGTGCATTTGCCTGCGCCGTCCTCGGTGATCCGATAGTAGCCGGTTTCTTTCTCGACTTTCTCCGTCTTTTTCACTTCCTTTACGGGAGCGGGCGCGGGCGCTTCTTCTTTTACTTCTTCTTTCTTTTCCTCTTTGATCTCGACGGGCGCCGCTTTCCCCTTTTTGAGGAACGCGATCAGGAACGCCGAGAACGCCAAAGCCGCCAAGACCAGTCCGATGATCGCGATGACGCATTGATGCAGGCAGATCGCGATGATCCCGAACACGAGCACCGCGCCCGACGCGCAAAGCCCCGCCAAGCCGCATCCCCTCTTCTTCTTGGAAACAAGATACCCGATAAACCAAGCGAGCATCAAGCAGGCAAAAATAAAGAGTACCCAGCCGATGCAGAAGGACTTATGGTTCATTCCCGCATCGCCGCCGATCAAGCTTAACATTGCGCCGATCGCCGTCTTATTCGCCATTTGATTTGTCATAAAAATTCCCTCCTTTCTTCGTTTTTCCTTTCTTTTTCCACCCCTTGAAAAGGGTTATATCCGTTTTGATTCGCCGTGCGACCCTCGGGGAAGCGATAGAACTCCGCTTCTTCCCGCGTCGAAGATTCGCCCTTCCGACGAGACTCCGAAAAGCGACGCGCGATCTGTAAACTTCTTGTCGGGTTTTTCGTCTTGAAAACATTATAGCACGATTTGTTCTGCAAAAATTACATTTTCTTAAAAATTTTTTTGAATCGAAAAATTTCGAGGATCGAAATCTCCGAGAATCGGCGATAAAAAAAAAGAAAGGAGGGCTTTGGCGATCCCGTAGGTCGCGCCAAAACCCCGAAAGAAAGGCGTTTTAAGATCCGCATTTTTCAGCGGATCTTAGCTCGACGGGTTCGCGCCCTGCTGCATAAGCGTTTCCCGCGTCGATCTACACCCTCATTATACGAAACCAATTATGACAAATTTATTACAAATATTTGCTTTTTCAAAAATATTTCAAAAAAATTTTCGGCGCGTTTGAAAAAATCCCGAAACCCTTTTGCGATAAAAAACGGACTCCGAATCGCTCGAAGCCCGTTTCCCGTTCGGCGGCGCGCCGCCGCATTTTTTTCTTTCGAAAGATCCCGACCGAAAGCCGCGGAAGACCGCGCGGGGATCAATAGAATTCTTTCAAAATAAAGAGCAACGTAAAGCAAGACGACCAGTTGAAATCCACGATCGAATGCCACTGCTTGCGCCAATCCGGCACGCGGGGCTGCTTGCCCTTTCTTTCGCAGCGATAAGGAATCGTTTGATCCAGAGGATCGTAGAACTCGAAGATCGTGCCCGTCTTTTTGTGCCATTTCTTGACGGTTTCGAGCGTCTTTACCCTAAGTTCTTCCGCGACGTCGTCGTAGCCGTAATCTTGAAGCCCTTTGATGATGAAATAGTTCAGATTCAGCCAAACGCCGCCGCGCCACATATCGGTCGAGAAGGCGGGATGATCCTGCGAGATCGAAGCGAGCGGGACGGGCGTCCAAAGCTTGGTCTTGTCAGTCAAAAGCGCGACCATCCGTTTCGCTTGCTCCTTTGACGGAATGCCGCAGAAAAGCGGAAGGAAGCTGAGGGGGGACAAAACGCGGGTCAACTCCCCGGAGAGCAATTTGTCGTAGTAGGTGCCCGTTTCCTCGTCCCAAAGTTCGGCGTTGATCCTATCTTTGATCCGGTCCGCGACGCGTTGCCATTTTTCCGCGCGTTCGGGATCGCCGAGTTCCGCGAAGATCAAGGAGAGATAATGCGCGTCGTGGACGGCGAAAGCCGAGAAGTCGACGGCGTCCATTTCGTCGTCAAAGTCGAAGCGCGGGCTGTTATCGAGCCCCGATTCGCCGCATTTGCAGTTGGGTTGGTCGGGTTCGGTCAGCCATTCGAGCAACCCGTTCCCGTTGTTATCGCGATGCTCCATATCCCAAATCAAGTACTTTTCGAGGACATCCGTAAACTCCGCGAGGAAAGCGCGGTCGCCCGTCTTTTTATAGACGGTCCATACGCCCCAAGCCAGCACCTGCGGCTGCGTTACGTCCGAGCATTGAAACGGAGACATCATATGCGGAATAAAACCGTCGGAATGCGCTTGCGTCAAGACGGCGCGAAGCGCGTCCTTCGCCATCTCGGGGTTATAGTTCACCATCGCGAGCGCGTGGAACACGCTGTCCCACAGCCACATATGGCGGTGCGGAACGCGGTTCGGCGTCGTCCAGCGGCAGGGGATCGTCCCTTGCGGGCTGTGGACGTTGACCTTATTGACCGAAAGAGCCTTGTAGTAAAGCTTTTCGTATTTTTTATCTTTGCATTTGGGAAGGTTCGCAAAATACGCGTAACGCGCGGTTTTCAAAGCGTCCGGATCCGCCGTTTTGAGCGTTTCGTGAACGCCCGCGCGCGCTCCTTCGATCGAAAACGCGTGATAAATCGCGATCTTGTAGCCGCGATCCGTCTTCTCCCAATCGACGCCGATGCGGTCGTAGGTCGTGCAGTAAACGTCGACGTCCCAGGACTTAACGCACTTCAACCCTTTTTCCCCTTTGAATGTGGGAAGCTCCGGGACGTACCCAATCAAAGCGTCCTCTCCCGCGAAAGTCAGGAAGAACTCCCCTTTCTCGGTCTCCGCGTCGATCATATCACCCGTAACGGCTTTGAAGCGCACCCTGCCCGAAAGCGGGAAGGAAACCTTGACCCATTCTTTAAGCTCGAATCGGATCTCGCCCTTTTTCCATCTCAGCGTCGCGACGAAATCGTCGTAATAACGCGTCAATCCGTCCAAGCCGGAAAACGCAAATAATTGCCCGTATCCCCAAACGTCGTTCAGTTTCATTTTTTCTCCTCTGTCGCCGCCACTGTTCTCTGCAATTAAAACTTAGTTTTAATTTCGGCAATGACAGTATACTATAAGGACCTTTCGCGCGCAAGCGATTTCGTCGAGATTCATCGGATGACGCCCCGACCCCTCGCCCGCTTCCCCGAATGCTTTTTACGAAACGGAAACGCCCCGAAGCCGCCGTAAAATTCGCGAGGGCGCGCGACGCGCCGAGCCGACGAGAGCGCGCAAGAAAATCTCTTCGACTGAAAAAAAATGAGTCCGATAATCTACCGAACTCATTTTCAATCGTTTTATTCGACGTTTCGGATTTATACCGTCTCCGTCTCTCGGGATCAGTATCTGATGACGTACGTATAGCTTTTGTTTTTTAACAGGTTGGTGCTTGCTTTGCTTCTGACTTGAATTTCTCTGCCCGAGCTGTCCCCGCGCTTGCGGTCATAGTCCCCGAACGCGGCTACGCACTTATTGTCTCCGAGATACAATTCCGCGGAATAGCCGGGTTTAAGCAGAATATCGCCTCTTTGCAAAGCGCCCGCCTGACTTTTCGTGAGCACTTCGAAATCCGCTTTCTTGAATGCGTTTGCCATAGTCTTGGTGGACAACGAAGCGCTTACGCCGAAGCCCGCCTTGTTAAACGCAGTGCAGATAAACGAAGAGCAATCGTAATCGGGGCCGTTTCTGGTCTTCGTGCTGTATCCGCAGGAATTATCGTTCGCAGTATTGACCGCCCACTCGATCGCGTCTTCCACGAAAAGGACATCGTCATCCTCCGAGCATTTAAGGAAAGTAAACATCTGTCTGAGCTTCAATTTCGCTTTTCCCTCGGAGGACCCGCTCCACAGCTGATTCATCGTCTTCCAGTTGCAAGAAGCGGTCGCCAACGCGCTCGTTCCTCTCGTAACGCTCGCGGCGGAGTCAAGAACCAAGACTTTATTCGCGTCTTCATCGTAATCGACGATTGCGATGAAGTGTCCTTTGACAAGCGACACGCAAGTATCCCCGTCGGAAAGTTTCTCTACCAAATGATTCCAAACGGAAGTCATTCCGCTTTTGGTTTTGGGCGAACCGTCGCTCTTTACGGAGACGTGAGAACTGAACACGTAGTACTCATCCAGCTCATATCCGTATTTTTTTCCGAACTTGCTGACGGAATTCTTCGTTATCGTGTTGTACGATCCGACGTTTTTGCAATACTGACCCGTCTTCCTCGCCCAATCCGCAAAGATCTTGGGGTTAATAAAATTCCCCGTCAAATATTCGACGGCATTTATCGTCGAAAGAATACCGCAACCTTTATTGTGGATGTTATTGGAGCCCGATCCCGTGCCGTAACGATAGGAGCCCCATCTGGAATCCGTTTGCTGATAAATATGAAAATCGTCTTCGTCGTATACGCTTTCGGCATACGCTTCTCCGACAGGCGCGCCCGCTACCGCCGCGACCGTTACGGACACGACCGATGCGACCAAAACAAACGCGAAAACGAATGAGAAAATCTTGAAAAAGCTTAATTTTGAACGCGACGAATTTGCTTGATTTTTGCTCATTTTACAAATCTCCTTCCAAAAAAATCGGTAAAAGTCGAATCAAGATGCCAAATTATGCATATACTATACCCCCGAAAACCGAGGGTGTCAAGCGAAAACAACACTTTTTCGGATTTTTTTCAAATTGCTTGTTTTTCCCGGCGAAATTCGGAAAAACAGACCGCGCAGACCGTCTCACAGCCTTGCAGATTGCGTCCGTTTCGCATCGCGACGAGCCCCTATTTCCCCCTTAAAACCGCCTCGTGAAGCATTTTCAGATGATTTTTTATTCAAAAATTTATAAAACCGCAAACCGTACCATTGCGCCGATTTGTCACATTCGTTTTCCGCATCGCGCGCCGATCCTTCTCATTTTATAAAAAAAAGGCTCAACCGAGCGGTTCGGTTGAGCCTCAATGGTGAATCACACTGCACCGTAGTTGCTCCGCTGTTTAATATTAAAAAATAATATTAATTAATAAAACGATTCTGCTATTTGCTTCTTCTCCAAATCATTTATTGTAGTACCGTCTTTCATCTTCCACTCGGTTCTTCCGTTAGCATTCCTGCCCATAACAACCGAAGCAGCAAGAGAGGGGCTTGTGAAAACATAGTCTGAAATAAAAGAACCGTCCTGTGAAATTTTCTTTTGATCGAATAATCTTTGGTAAAGTTTTTTGATACTGTCGGAAACGCTTGGCGCTAATTCCATCGCAACTTTTGATCCTTTCATAACCATAAATCCGTCAGAAACAAGAACCCCGGACGCATCGGCACCACGCGCTGCTTTGATATAGAAAAGAGACGGAGCTTTAATTGATTTGCGTTCAACGTATTCAAACGCTTTGTATCCCAAGGTATTTACAAGCAGTTTTGTGTTTTCCACAAACTCTTCAAGCATTCCTTCGTCAAATTCGGAGACGGAAGACTTTGTAGGCACGGTATCGTTTATCAAAGAAAACCGATTGGCCGTTTTGGCAAGGTTGTAGAAGGTATTTTCTAAAAACTTAACGTGCGCTTTGTTGAGGATGTTATCTTTTGAAACAACGACAATGCAATCATTCCAATAATCTTTATCTTTTAAGTGCTGTTTTAACCGAGTCAACATTTTCTCTGCTTCGCCGATATATACGGTATCTATGTTATCCTCATCTTTGCCGAAAAGGAAGTATACGCCGGTATGCAAGCAATCCGGACGAGTCGCAAAGTTCGCGAGTTCGTTTCGGGAAATCTTATATACGCGTCCGTTCCAATTGGATAGTTCACACATGATTCTTCCGCTTGGATTTCCATCAAAAATGCACATCTGGATGGTTTTATTGAAGCTCATATAAACACCTCTTTTGTCATTGAATTAGATTTATCCGTGTTCTAGATGTACTCAATCGGGATGGCGACGTTGCCTTCGCCAAGAGGAAGAAGCTTTTCAACTTTGCAGATGATTCCACCCTCGCCGATCTTGACCAAAGGAAAGTGCGACGCAAGCGCGGCAAAATGTTTGATATCTTTGATATTTGGAGATGCGGTCTTCTTGATTTCCAAGGGGTATAGTGTCCCATCTTGCCAAAAGAGCAGATCTATCTCCTGACCGTCTTTGCTTCTGAAATAATAGATCGGCGGTTCTTTTCCTGCGTTGTAGTAGGATTTGATTACCTCGCTCACGACAAAGGTTTCAAAAATCGCGCCTGACTGCGCACCGTTCATCAACGTTTCTTTCGTAAGCCATTTGCAAAGGTAGCAAACGAGCCCCGTATCTGTGAAGTAGACCTTGGGCGACTTGATCACGCGTTTTGCCGCATTCAAAGAAAAGGGTTGCAAAAGGTAAATAATGCCGGAGGCTTGCAAAACGGAAAGCCACTTCTTGATCGTCGGTGCACTGACGCCCACGTCTTTTGCCAAAGAATCCATATTGAGGATCTCTCCCGTTCTGCCCGCGAGTGCCACGAGGAATTGCATAAAAGTCAACGTGTCTTCGACTTTTATGATCTGACGAACATCCCTTTCGATATAAGTGGATACGTAATCGGCATAATAGCGCGCCCAGTCGCGATCCTGTTTTTCATAGAGAGCGGGCATGCTGCCTTTGTGGATAACATCCCATAATGTACTCGGCGTAAGAATGCGCTCAAAAGGTCTCTTATATAAATAATCTTTTATCGGAAAGAATGGCTCGCTCCACTCGTCAACGAATATCTCTCGCAAAGAAAGCCCCAGCAGATCCACTACGGAAATCCTTCCCGACAAACTTTCCGAGACGCCTTTCATAAGTTCAAATTTTTGCGATCCGGTCAAGAGATAAGCACCCATCTTTCTGTCTTTATCGATCACGTACTTCAAACTTCCGAAAAGTGCGGGAA
>JAIKVL010000020.1 GCA_024685775.1 Clostridia bacterium
CTCTTTGATCCAGCACGACAGCTTGTCCCTGTACTTCTCGGGGATCATAATGCAAAGGTTATATCCTCGCGCGGTCCCGTCGGTGTGGCGCGTCGTCTTCCCCTTCATCGGCGGCACAAGAGTCACTTCGTCGCGATCGTAGATGTCAAGCGGCTCGACCTCAAGAACCTCGCATATCTTGTTGAGCGTCGAGGGAATCGGCAGCATCCGAAAGTTCAAGATGCGGGAGATATTGCCCGCGTCCAGCCCGACTTTTGCGCCGAGGTCCTTTGCCATCATTTCTTTTTTTTGGATAATCTCTTTTAATCTCATCGTTCTCTTCCCTCCAATAAGATAGATATAAAGGCGCGTCCCCGCTTACGCGGGTGTCAGAAAAATCGCCTAATGTCTAACCCGAGTACGTGGCAGTAGTCCTCGATCGTAATCTTCGCCGGGAGATCCAGTTTGTCTCGACCTTCCTTTCTAAGTTGGAACTTCCAAACACGGAGCATTTCGTACGCCTTCGCCTCTTTTACGCCGAGCCGAGCCATTACCTCTTCGACGCCGATATAATCTCGGATATATTTGAAGGAAGCACCTTCATCGCCATGTTGGATATGTAAGTTGGCAAAATATTCATCTAATACTTCCTCGTTTGTCATCTTCTCTCCTCCTTTGCTTCCTCTTTACTCATAGATTCACCATTTTATAAAGTTGCATATCTGCACCTTATTTGGCAAAAAAAATGGCGTGAAGTTCCTTCGCAGACAATTCCAAGTAAGCACCAATAATTGCTACTTCCCCGACAAAAAACGAGCCTTTCGCCATTTTTCTATAGAAAGTCGCGCAATTTATTCCGATTTTCTCCGAGAGTTCCTTCGTACTTATGTTCTTTTCGATCATTTTTGCTTTGAGTTTGTTTTTGTCTAACATTGCCATACCTCCATTTGTTGGTTGCATATCTGCACCTGCCACCATATTATCATATCGCAAAAATCCCTGTCAAGGCATATTTGCAACTTTTTTGAAATATTTTTAGGTTTGGATTGCAAATATGCGACAGTGGTGCTATAATATAAGTACGGAGGTACTATTATGGATATCGGGAATAGAATAAAAGAGCGTAGAGAGCAACTTGGTATTACCGCGGAGACGCTCGGAAAAAGAATAGGAAAAGCAAAAACAACTATATACCGCTATGAAAGTGGTTTTATAGAGAGTGTACCTGCGACCGTTCTTGACCAAATAGCAAAAGCTCTTATGACGTCGCCCGCCTACTTGATGGGATGGGAAGATCGTGAGCCAGCGGGAAAGGAATATACCTTTACAAACATCCTTCCTATTACGAAGCAACGTTTCCCCCTTCTTGGTCGTGTTGCCTGTGGGGAGCCGATCTTCGCATCCGAGGATCGCGAAAGCTACGTCGAAGCGGGCACAACCGTAAAAGCGGACTTTTGCCTTCAATGTCAAGGCGATAGCATGATAGGCGCTCGGATCCTCGACGGAGATATCGTCTTCATACAAAGACAAGATATGGTCGAAAACGGTCAGATCGCCGCCGTCATCATCGGGGAAGCCGCGACTTTGAAACGCGTCTTCTACTACCCCGAGAAGGGAAAGCTCGTGTTGCAAGCCGAAAACCCGAAGTATGAGCCGCTCGTCTACGTTGGAGACGAGCTCAACGAGATCCGCATCATCGGAAAAGCCGTAGCCTTTCAAAGCGACGTTCGATAGGAGGTGAACTATGATAATATCTTCTTTCGGAGCAATATTCTCGCCCATCGCTATCTTTATTATTTTAGCGCTTATATACACGATATATCATAATAATCAAAAAGCAAAAAATGAAAGGCACAGGCGCGACGACTCGGATAACTTTAGAAAACTGCTTACATTTGCTGAAGAGTTCAAGAAGGCAAACCCAAGGAAGATCGGACACTTCCTCGCGTTCTGCCGTTTTGATTTTGGCGTCCTGTATATGGTTTTTGTGGAGAGCGGGAAAAAGGTAAAAGACGCACTTATCGAAAACAACTATCTGGACGAAGCAAACAAGCATGATTGGTACGCGCCGGATGGGGAAGTGTTTAATTTGATAAACGAAGGTTTTGATTGGTATCTTGAAAAGGACGAACGATTGTATGCCCTGCCATACGGGCAAAAAAACAGGCGCAAAAAAATTGTGTTCTAAATGGAAAAATACTATATAACATCGACAAAGTTCTCTTTGCGCGAGAGGAAGTTAAAAAACGGGAAAACGGTCTACGATGTCATTTTTCGCGTGTACGACGCCGCTTTCCGTCCACGGCAGAAGGTCCTCTCGGGGTATACCTCAAAAACGCTTGCAAGCCGTGCTCACGCCGATTTTATCGCATCCTCTTGCGATCTCCTTACCGAAAAGCCCGAACCCGCAAAAGAGGTCGTGACGATCGGGAAGCTGTATCCGTCTTATCTCGCGTTCATATCTTCGACTCAAAAAGAGTCTTCACAATACGCGATCCGCTCCGCCTTCACGAATCACATTCTCCCGGTATTCGCTGATTGTGATGTGCAGTCCATCGAAAAAGGTGACCTCTATCGCTGGCAGGACGACCTAATCGCCTTCCGAAAAAAGAACGGGGAACCGTTCTCTTATGCGCACGTCAAGACCGTCCGCAATTTTTTCAATACATTCCTCAACTGGGTAGAAACGCGCTACGATATCAAAAACCCGCTCAAGAATGTGCCTTTCCCGAAGTCGTACACAAGCCGAGCGCGCGCGAAAAAAGAATACACGATATGGGAGGTAGAGGATTTTGACAAATTTATCGCCGTCGTGGATGATCCGATGTATCACGCACTCTTCACCCTGCTCTTTTGGTGTGGCTGCCGAATGGGCGAGGCGTTCTCTCTCACCCGCGCGGACTATAACGGTGAGACGCTCCGCATAAATAAGACCGTCAGCAAGAAGACGCTCGACGGATCCTCGTACAAGGTAACGCAGACCAAAGCGCGCCGCGATAACACGCTCCCGGTCGCGCGCCGTTTGAAAGACGAGCTCGATGCCTACGTCCAAACCGTCAAGAGCGGAGACTTCCTTTTCGGTGGAGACCGCCCCCTTCCCGACACGAGCGTTCGCCGCGCTTTCTACAAATACCAAGATACGGCGGGCGTCCCGCACGTTAAGATTCACGAGCTGCGGCATAGCTTCGTCTCAATGTGCATCCACCACGGCGCGAATTATATGGTCGTCGCTGAATTGATCGGGGACACTCCCGAACAAGTGCTCCAAACATACGGGCATTTTTGGCAGTCCGATAAAGCGAAAATCATATCGCTTCTTTAATGTCACATTTGTTGTCACAAAATGGGTAAAAAACAGAATAAAACAATACTAAATAATAGCAAAAACTATGAAAAAACCGCCTAAAAAGGCGGTTTTTTGCTCTTGGCGGAGAGATAGGGATTTGAACCCTAGGTACCGGTGAAGGTACGCATGATTTCGAATCATGTGCATTCGACCTCTCTGCCATCTCTCCAACGCTATTTACTATACACTAAAACACGGATGAAAGCAAGCATATTTCCGATTTTTCGGAAACAACTTGCTTTTCCTTTCAAAAATCAATAACGATACCCGTCTTTTTGCATCGCGAGGACTTGCAAGTTCAGCTGCTTGATGAGTTCATCGTTATTCGGCGTCTTTTGCATCAAGCCGATAATGCTTTCCGCGGCTTCCTGATTATCGCCCGCAGAGAGCATTTTGCGGATCAAATACGCGCCTTCGAGCTCTTTCTGCGTAAGGAGCAGCTCTTCCCTTCTCGTTCCGCTTCGATTGAGGTCGATCGCGGGGAAAATGCGTTTTTCGGAAAGTTTACGGTCGAGGTGGATCTCCATATTACCCGTTCCCTTAAACTCCTCGTAGACGACGTCGTCCATACGGCTGCCCGTGTCGATGAGCGCGGTCGCGATGATGGTCAGGCTTCCGCCGTTTTCGATATTTCTCGCCGCGCCGAAGAAGCGTTTCGGGAAATAAAGAGAGACGGGATCCACACCGCCCGAGAGGGTCTTTCCGCTGGAAGGAACGACGACGTTATTCGCTCTCGCGAGCCTCGTCAAGCTATCGAGCAAAATGACGACGTCCTCGCCCTGCTCAACCAGCCTTTTCGCGCGATTTAAGACCAATTCCGCGACTTTTATATGATTGTCGCTCTCCTCGTCGAACGTGCTGTAAATGACCTCCCCTTTGATGCTACGCTGCATATCGGTAACTTCTTCCGGGCGCTCGTCGATCAAAAGAACCATAAGCTTGACTTCGGGGGAATTGACCGAAATCGAATGCGCGATCATTTTGAGAAGAGTCGTTTTACCTGCTTTCGGCGGCGAGACGACCATCGCGCGCTGTCCTTTTCCGATCGGAGCAATCAAATCGATCGCGCGCGCCGCGAGTTCGTTGCGGACGTTCGGAATCTCCAAGCGGAGCTTTTGATTCGGGAAGATCGGGACGAGATCGTCGAATCTCGGACGTTTGAAGGAGTCTTCGACTTTAACGCCGTTGATCTCCGAAACCGCGATGACCGCAGGCGGCTTACCCTCGGTCGAGGCTTTGCAATACGCCTTGATCATATCGCCGGGACGAAGCCCGCATTTTTTGATGCGAAGGGTGCTGACGTAGCTATCCTTGGAGCTGTTTCGGAAATTATTCGCGCGCAGGAATCCGTAACCGTCGGGCAAGACTTCGAGGATACCCGAGCGAATCTCGCAGGTTTGAAGAAATTCCGGATCGAATTCCGAGACGAAGACTTTATCCTGCATCCTGACTTCGCGTTGCTTTTGATCGATATAGCGTTCCAAGGAGGACGGACGCTCTTGGAAACGATCGTACGGTTCCGAATACTGATCTTTCGTCCTCTCGATGAAAGTCGCGAGATCACTGTTCGGGTTTTGAGCATAAGAAGGATTCGGTTTCGGTCTCGCTTCGCCGGGATCGCCCTGCTGCAACCATTCGGTCGAATGGTGGATGATGCGCGGTCTCTGCGAATAATTGCGTCTTCCCGACGAAGGGATCGGCGCAGAAGCCGCAGTCGAAGAATCCGGCTGCTTTTCGACCGTTTCCGCAGGCTGCACCCCTTCTTCGGGAGCGGTTGCGGCTTTTGGAGGTCTCCCCGCCTTTCTCGCCGGTTGCGGTTTCAGTTTGCCGTCTTTGATATCAATAATGCTATCGATCATTTCCTGCTTTTTCAAAGACGTCGGATGGGGGACACCCATGTCGCGCGCAAGCGTGCGGATCCCGTGAATACTGAGCCCGTCCAAATATTCGCGCGTAATATCGCCGATTGTGATTTTGTTATCCATAAAATCCTCCAAAAAAATTCCGAAATCGGATCTTTTAATACTATGCGTTTGAGAAATCAAATAGACGAGAAGCCTCGTCAAGCCTTGCCGTTTCCCTAAATTCGGGTTTCCTTTACAGCGGGAAATTCGCTGTAAAGGAAACGGCTTAATCGAATGGTATGTGATCTACGGTCGAAAGTATTGACCGAAAATCAATCTTCAAAAATATAAACTTTGGTGTTGTATTCGTCGTCGAAGTCGGCGCGATCGAATTCTATCTCATCTTTTTTGAGGTATACGACGTCTTCCTCATCGAAATAATCGAGGAACGCATCCGCCTTTTCCAGATCGAGATGAATCGAATCCCTCTTATAATGCATCGGGATAACGACGCTCGGCAGAAGCTTGTCCACGTACTCTTTCGCGATCTCCGCGTCGATCGTAAAATTTCCGCCGATGGGGATCAAAAGGACGTCCACGGGACCGATCGCTTCAATGATCAAAGGCGACGGCTTATGCCCGATATCGCCGAGATGGCAGACGTTGACTCCGTCCATCCTGAAATTGAAAACGATGTTACTGCCGCGAAGTTTCCCGTTATGCGCGTCGTGTTTCGCGTCGACGCCCATAATATGGACGCCTTTGACTTCGAACATTCCGGGAGAATCGATGACGAGGGGGTTGCCCGCGATCGCTTTCACGTTGTCGTGATCGCTGTGATGGTGGCTTACCGTCACGACGTCAGCCGAAACGGGCGGGAGTTTGATCCCTATATCCTCGGAATAGGGATCGGTAACGACCGTAGTGCCGGTGCTTTCTTTCAACAGAAAACACGAATGCCCAAGCGGTTTCAGAATCATAAAAATCTCCTTTATTTGTTTTTATATCGTTCGACGAGCTCGACGATCTTATCGTGCGGGTCGAGCAATTTACTGACGGAACAGCTCTGATGGCAGGCGCTGATGATATAGGCGCTGTACTTCGCCATATCCGCTTCGATGAACCAAGGCTCTTTTCTGAGCTCTTCGGGGACGTAGGTCAGGTTCGTCGTAATAACGGCGTCGAAGAGCTTGTTTTCATACGCCTCGCGGAATTTTTGGATGCCTTCGGTAAACAGCCCGAACGTAGCGGAGAGGAAGATGCGGTTCGCGCCCTTCTCTTTGATGTGAGAAGCAAGGTTGATAAGGCTGTCGCCCGTCGCGATGAGGTCATCTGAAACGAAGATATCCATTCCCATCGGAGAATCGCCGATATACTCGTGCGCAACGATCGGGTTACGACCGTTAACGACCGTCGAATAATCGCGCCTCTTATAGAACATACCGAGGTCGATGCCGAGCAAAGCCGCGTAGAACGTGTTGCGGTTCATCGCGCCTTCATCCGGGCTGACGACCATGAAATGATCTTTATCCAAACGCAGATCGTCAAACCGATTCAAGAGAGCCTTGACGATTTGATACGAAGGCATAAAGTTGTCGAATCCCATAAGAGGAACCGCGTTCTGGACGCGGGGATCGTGCGCGTCGAAGGTGATGAGCTCGCTGACGCCGAGCGCTTCGAGCTCTTGGAGCATCATCGCGCAATCCAAAGATTCGCGCGCGCTTCTCTTATGCTGTCTGCCGCCGTAAAGGATCGGCATAATGACGGTGATGGACTTCGCCTTACCGCCGATCGCCGAAATGATCCTTTTCAGGTCGGCGTAGTGATCGTCCGGCGACATCGGGACGTTCATCCCGTACATATTATAACGGATGCTGTAATTACCTACGTCGCAAATAATGAAGATATCCATTCCGCGAACGGACTCTTTGATCAAAGCCTTCGCGTCGCCAGAAGTAAAGCGCAAGCAACCGTGATCGATGATAAACGTGTTCTTCGTAAAAGACTTTCCGTGCTTTGCCGCTTCTTCATTATACCACTGAACGAGATATTTGTCAATGCGATGTCCGAGTTCTTGCGCTCCCGCCATCGCAATGATACCCATCTCGGGAAGATGCGCCTCAAAATCAAATGCCTTTTCCAAAAACGAAGTTGCCATATTTTCCTCCTTAGATATAGTAACGGCTCGCGCTCTTCGGCGCGAACCGAACGATTACATATATAAATTTGCGTCGGGGAATTCCGGTTCGCAAGTCAAATTGACGCCGAGCCTTTTGAAAAGCTTTTCATCCGCCCCGCTTAAAATACAAGTCGAATGCGCTTCGCAACCATTCAAGTATTTCAAGTGCTGGACGGCGAGCTCCGCCGCGTGGTTACTCGTCTGACTGACGACGAGAGCCATAAGGACTTCGGACGGGTTTAATTGATAATGTCGCTCTTTGTAGGTCTTCTTTTTGAGATTGACCATCGGTCGGATAACGGCGGGCGCGATCAGCTTGATCGGATCGGCGATGCCCGCAAGGACTTTGATCCCGTTCAAAAGCGCGCTGGAAGCCGCTTCAAGATCATCCGTCGTCTTTCCGGTCACGATCTTTCCGTCGGGAAGTTCGAGAGAGACGACCTGTTTCCCGCATTTTTTCGCTTTTTCGAGCGCGGGCGCGACGACTTTGCGATCCGCGACCGAAAGCCCGAGTTCGCTCATCAAGAATTCGAGTTTCTTGATGGTCTCCATCTCGGCGTTGCCCTGCTTATAGTAGCAAAGGGTTTGATAGTATCTGCGAATGATTTCCTGCTTCGCCGCGGCTTGGACGACCTCGTCGTCCACGATTCCGTAGCCCGCCATATTGACGCCCATATCGGTCGGGGATTGGTATCTGCATTCGCCGAGGATGCGGGTCAGGATTGCCTTGACCACGGGGAAAACTTCGATATCGCGGTTATAGTTGACGGTCTTCGTCCCGTACGCTTCGAGATGGAAGTGGTCGATCATATTGACGTCCTTCAAATCGGCGGTCGCCGCTTCGTAAGCGACGTTGACCGGGTGCTTCAAAGGAATATTCCAGATCGGGAAGGTTTCGAATTTCGCATAGCCCGCCTTGACTCCCCTTTTGCTTTCGTGGTAAAGCTGGCAAAGGCAGGTCGCCATCTTTCCGCTTCCCGGACCGGGCGCGGTAACGACGATCAAGGGGCGCGTGGTCTCGATATACGGGTTTTTACCGTAGCCTTCGTCGGAAACGATCGTGTTCACGTCCGTCGGATAGCCCTTGGTACGGGTGTGGATGTACACCTTTTCGCCGCGAAGTTCGAGCTTCTTTTTGAAGAGATCCGCCGCGGGTTGGTTCTCGTACTGCGTTATAACGATACTGCCGACGAAGATCCCGAGCGCGCGGATATTATCGATCGTCCGCATAACGTCGTGACCGTAATCGATGCCCATATCGGCGCGGATCTTGTTCTTTTGGAGATCGGCGGCGTTGACCGCCACGATGAGCTCGGCTTTATCCTTTAATTTTTGGAGAAGTTTGACCTTCGCATTCACGTCGAAGCCCGGAAGGACGCGCGACGCGTGATAATCGTCGAAAAGCTTCCCGCCGAATTCGAGATAGAGTTTTCCGCCGAAACTGTTGATACGTTCAATGATGGCTTGCGATTGTTTCTTTACATATAAAGCATTATCAAAACCGATTTTCATAAAACATCCCTTGTAAAAGATAAAACCTTTCGCCGAGCGCTTCCGCACCCAACGTTTACCATATCGTTTTCAGTATAATTCTCGCGCGCGCCTATGTCAAGAAATATAAACGTCAAGCCACAAAAAAACATTTTTTCATCTCCCGAACGCTCACGTTTCGGACGAGGTAAAAACCTCTTTTTGAAGCGCGGCACGAGCGATCAAAAAAGCACGAAATTACCGAAATCTACGAACAAAGCGGTAATAACCGCGAGCAGGAGCAAGTTGAAGACCTGATGGATAATGACGATCACGAGCGTGTGGCGACCCATAAAGCGAAACGGCGCGTTCCATTTTCCGTCGAGCGCGGGCAAAAGCGACTTTCCCGAAGAATACAAAAGGGTCACGACCGCGGCGCCGGCAAACGCGATGCCGAGGTTCGGGATCAACGGGAAATAATCCCCCATATCCATTCCGTGCGCGAAGTTCATATGAAACATCATCAAGACGTCGTGCTGCGTCGGTTCGATCCGATTCAGAAACGCGTTTATAATGAAAACCGCCGCGGCGAGAAGCGCGCTGACGATCACGAAAACGAGATCCGCCCTCTTTTTCGCAAGCCGCGTCAACTGATACACGGCGGAAACGATGAGCGTGACAAACGAAAGCATATGCAAGACGCCGAAGGTGATGATATAGCCGCCGTCCACGATCCCGAGGAGATACGCGAGATACGTCCCGAGGGTTATGACAGAAGCCGCGATCATCGTTTTCGCGGCGCGAGCGGCGTTGTCTCGGCTGAAAATCGTGGAACCGCCGCAAAGCCCGAAGAACACGCATAACGCGATCATTTGGATCACGTCGCGCGTCGAACCGATCCAACTCTCTCCGTGATCCCACCAACAGCAAGCGAATTTCGCGACGACGCGCGCCGCGCCGCCCTTTTCCGCCCAAACGTCGGAAAAAGTCGCGCAAAGATCGAACATAAAGTGATCGATCCACATCAAAAAGATCGTAAACCCACGGAGAAAATCCAGCTCCCAAATTCGAGCGCGGGGCGCGCGCTCCGAGCGAGGATAGTTATTCGGAACACATCTTTCGTCCGGGGAGAGAAACATTTTTACTCGTCCTTATACTCCGTTCCCAAATAACGGACGCCGTTCGCGCCGTCGGAAAACAATTCGAAGCGATCCGAGTATTCCTTTACGAGGACGCCCGGACGACGTTTGCTGTGATAGACGAGAGGTTTTTCCGCGCGTTCGGAAGAATAAGGATCTTTGCGATAGGGATCGTCGCGATACGAGTCCATTCGAGAAGCGGGTCCGTCGGGAAACGGCGGGAAACGATCCGCCCTTTCATAACGATCCTCGTCGGGTCTCTCTCTTCTTTCTCCGTAAAAGTCGCCTCGAGCGCGCGAACGATCCGAAGGATACGATTCGCCGTAACCGTAATCACCCTCGCGATAAAAACACGCGCCGTCGCGCCGTCTGTACTCCGAGCGATCCGCGCTTTCCGCTTCGATCGCGTAACGCGGGCGACGATCCGAGCGATCTCGATCGGAAGAATAAGAAGGTTCTTTCGGTTTTCGGAACGAAGCAAAGATCGAAGAGATCGGGCGAACGAGAAGATTGCGGATCGTGATGATCGCGGACGCGACGCAACAAAGCGCGAGCCCTATGTAGTACAAGACCTGATCCGTCCCCGTTCCGCCGAAGGTAAAATCCGTCGCGGCAAGCAAAATCAAGCCGAAAAAGACGTAAAACAAAGGAATATACAAGCCGAGGAACACGAAAAGACTGCTGAGGACCTGTATCGTCGTTTTCAGCAGTTTGAAAAACAATTTTAAGAAACCCCAAACGGCGAGGACGATCGCCATAAAAATACCGTTTTTCATTTCTCTCCCGAATCTCGGCTTTCCGAACGAATTCGAAAAACCCGCATAAAAAAGATATTCCCTTTTTCTACGAAAAATTATACCATAAATAAGGTCGAATAGTAAACGTTTTTGGAAAAACAGCGAGAAAACCCGAATCCCGCTCAATCGGAAGGCGAAAGCTCTTTCAAAAGCGCCGCGCAACAAGTCTCGATCTCGCGATACACTCGATCGAAACGGTCGGTATACCAAGGATCCTCGATCTCTTTTCCGCCGAGTCCGTGCTCTCCGAGAAGCGAAACCTTGGATAAATCGACCGAATAGCGTTTCAGACGATAGAGATTATTCTCGTCCATACAAAGGATAAAATCGTTCTTTTCCGCGTCTTCCGCCGTAAATTCACGCGCGTGACGACTCGGACAAGGGACGCCGTGATCCAACAAAACGCGCTTTGCGGGCGGGTACACGTCATTTCCTATCTCCTCACGCGAAACCGCGCAGGACGAAACTTCGATCACGTCCGACAATCCCGCCTTTTCGATAAGATCGCGAAAAACGTACTCCGCCATCGGCGACCGACAGATATTCCCATGGCAAACGAACAGCACTCTTTTCAACGCGAGAGCACCTCATCCGCCCATTCTTTGAGTTCCCGCTCATTTGCGGACGCTTTGAACCTTTTCCCGTCGAGAACGACGGCGCCTGGCGCGAGCGCGCGCATATTTTTCGCCGTATCGCCGAGACCGGATCCGCCCGACGTCGCGAACGGAACGACGGTTTTTCCCGAAAAATCATACGATTCGAGGAAGGTGGCGATGATCGAAGGCTCGCGATACCACCAGATCGGGAAGCCGATCAAGACGGCGTCGTAAGAGGAAAGATCGGTTCTTACTCCGATCTCGGGGCGCGCGGAACGATCCGCCATTTCGACGCTGCTTCGGGAATTCTTATTCA
>JAIKVL010000021.1 GCA_024685775.1 Clostridia bacterium
GAACGTAAGGGCGAACACCGTCGGCGGATTGGTCGGCAGATTGACGCAAAACTATTTTATGACCGTGCGGAACGTCACGATAGACGGAAGCGACAAAACGGCATCATTGATCGGCACACGTTTTGCGGGAGGGGCCATCGGATGGTTGACCGGACGTGACGGCTACTATTTCGGTTGCAACGGTTTGAAGGTAAAAGACTACGAAATCATCTCAACCTATACGGAAAGCGACATATGTGCGTCCGGTGGCATTGTCGCGTTTGCGGAAGGAGACAATGTCGCCCTGAACAATCAGTACAGTTTCGTTTGCGATATCAACAATGCGACGGTTACGGGTTGTCTCATTAAAACGAATTACGCAAACGGAAGCAACTACTGTGGCACCGGCGGTTTTTTGGGCGCATCCAATTGCGGTCGCATTCCGGAAAACCAAAACAACAGCGGCTACAGAAAAACAATGAACAACGAAAGTTTTAAATACAAGTTCAGTGGGTATGACTTGCTGTTTGAAAACACAACGCTTGTCCATTTGGATGGTGGCGTCGTCGATGATTCTACTTCTTCCACGAACCGTAAGATAGGATGTATCGTCGGCAATAACGCCGTAAGCAGCCCTTTAAAATTCGTCGGCGTAACGTACAACGGAATAACCTATTGCGGGAAACACGTCGGATATTATAATAGCGACGCCAACAATTACGGAATGAGCAACGTGGGGACCTATGGCGACGGATACGTCGTTTTCGCAAACGTCAACGCAACGAGCGGGAATACGGCTTACGGCGTCGTAAACGACACGACTACGTCGACGGATGATTACGTAAACGTTGACGGAAATATCGCCGCGTTCCCTTACGTTACCGTCAACCCGACTTTGACCATCGGCGGGCTAACGCTCACGGGCGACGGTGTGGCGAATAACGTGGCAAATCTTCCGATAAATTCGATTTATGCGGACGCCGACGGACTGTACGATGTGGCGGAGGCGTATTACAGCGGTTCGTCCGGGAATACCAATAAGCAGGTCTTCGGCGCGTATAGAGGGAAGTTCACGATGTTTTCTTCCGAAATTGCCGGTCTTGGATATCTCGGCGCGGATTTCCCCGTGCTGATCCTTGATGATACGGATCGGACCAATTCGCATAAGATGATAAACAGCTATTTGAGGATGCTTACCAACACACGCTTCGATTTCGGAACGGATATAAGCGGCAGTTACGTCGTCGTGATCTATAAAGTAGCGTACTCGGAAGGCGTATTTACGCCGAGTGTGACGGGCGTCGGCTTAAAACGAGACGCAGGACAGTTTTATGTGACAAACGCCGCATTCGACAGCGGCAAGTTGCAATTCTCGCTTATTGACGTAAGATTTTTTGATCCTGCGGACGTGACTCGCGTTGCGTATCATTTATATGTCCCCGTTTTTGTCAAAAAGGTGCTTTCCTACAGCTTTGATATTGCCGTGCAAAGCGGAACTAATTATATGGAAAGTCACTATACCGATAAATTTGGTGAAGCTCTTATCGAAAACGTCGGCACACCTGTGACTATCTTTTTCAGATATACTTATTCCAGAACGGTTACGGAATGGGCGTCCGCCATCAATATGGGAGAAAACGTCAATCGCAATTATCAAAAGAATTTGCTTTTCTATAAAGCAAATACCAATGAGATCCTCAAAAACTTCCCGTCGGACGCGGTTCTCGTTTTGGTGGATAAGAATCGCGGCGGAAAGCCGTATTATGCAACGATCGGAAGCGCCTTCGGAGGCAACACACTTAATCTATCGGCATTCCGAGAGACGATGAGTGCGGCGGGCGTGTTCGGTGGGGCGGCGTTCAGCCCGGTTACCCTCGGCGAGATGTTGACCTTGGGCGTCGTGCAAAACGGCGGCGGCACGGACAAGATGGTACAGTGCGTAGCGGGTGAAGCAACCGTCGTTGTCTCCGGACAGGGTTATCGCTTGGCTACCGACGAGGAACTTGCGGATGATTCCGTGCAAAAATATACTGTCACTACGTCCGGAACAGAGATCTCGGAAAGATACTATCTTTCCGTCTATACAAAATCCAACGCGGTAAACGATGCGTTGTTCCATTACTTCCTGATCACTACGCCCACTTCCTTCGGAGATGTGGAACATCCCTCTAAGATCCTTGATACCGGCGCGCACACGTTGATCCACTTGGTTTTGGGCAAAATTTTCTATCACGACAACTTGTCCATTCACGGCGATTCGCTTTTAGGGTCACAAGTCATGACGGCGGAAAACAATGAACTCATCGTTTCACTCCGAAGCGTTTTGGGTCTCAGCGACGCTCTTGATGCGGATATCAAAGCAAACGTCAGAAGTTTGATCCGCGCAACGGAAGTCTATCAAAGTTTCCTTCTTTATTTGACGCGCAAGGAGGGATTGGAAATGCTCCGCGCGATCATCGGCACGCCTACCGTAACGGGAGAATACGCCATAGATTATACTCTCAACGGCGTTGCGGACGTTGCGACGGGAGATTACGCCAACGCAAACATCCGTTTGACGCAAAACTATGTTGAATTCGTTACAGGCGATATCAGTGATAAATTTGCCGGAGAAAACAAGTTTGAAATCAATGCTACGGTAACCGTTTCATACGGCGCCACCGCGATCCCGGCGCAGTTCCCCGGTCGAGGGATCGGGTCACCGGACAGCGGCGTTACGCTTTCGGCATCTTCCAACGTCGCTTTCTCCGCGCAGGGCACGACGTACAGCAAAAACACCATTTCGGCAGAGGAAACGCCTCCCGTTTCTTACTATTCCGAAGCCGATCCGCAGGTCGCGGTACTTGACCTTAACCCGCTTGGCGACAAAGTGGGCAACTTTACCGCCCTCGGTATCAACGCTTTGAATATCGGTACCGCCACGACGGCGCAATTCGATCTTCTTGCCGTTATTGACGCCACGGCGGTGGAAGAACAAATAGAAAACTATCAAAGCGTTTCCGTCTCGGTCAAACTGCTCGCAAAGGATGCGGATGGCACCTACGGCGGCGCGTTGCTGGACGTTTCCGACTATTTTACCGTAACCTTTGAAGGAGAAGCCACGCCTCCCATAGACAATGGCACGGAGTATACGCATCTGATTGCCGCAAACAGCGCCAATTTGATCGACAACGGCGCGGAGATCACACTCCCCGTCTTGCACGTTACGGTCAAAACGGGCGCGGCGTTTGAAGCGGCGGGACTCACTTACTCCAACTATCGCTTGGTCGTGGAAACGGTCCTCTACAACGCCCAAGGGGCGATCCCTTCCACCAGGGTGTCCAACTACGTGATCTATACCAATGCCAAAGTTGTGCCGACTTTCGTCGGTTGATAGCCATCTTGTAAATCCGAAACGGTAATAAAAATAATACAAACCGGTAGATACCCGCGTTTCGTATGTTTTAAATTTGCACGAAAAAAGGCAACCATCAGCGAAAAACGAGCTTTAAACTGCCTGTGGTGGGACATGCGGGGCGCGACGCGTTAAGAAAAAGCCACAGTGCGGCTTTTTTAGCCAAAGCGCGTGAAGAATCTATGATTCAAGCGGTTGAATCCTCGGAGGGGTTCACGCCGAGAATCGGCGGCGCGTGATAGCGCGCACTCCCCGCAATAAGGAAATAAAAAAGGCTGTTAGAAACAGCCTTACATACTGGTGGACATGCGGGGAGTTGAACCCCGGTCCGTAAAGGAAGCCTCAATTCTTTCTACACGTTTAGCCTGCGTTTGTTGTCGTCCGCGGCTGCCCGTAGGCGGGCCACAGCGTTCCGAGCCGCAACTTTCAGCCTTATGCGCGCGGCGACGCGTAAGAGCCGTTCCCTACCGTAATGATGCCGCGTCCGACGTCGTAGGTCCGTCGGGGCGACAGACGGCCATTAAGCGGCCATCGTTTGAAGATTGTTGGTGTCCTTTATTTTAGAACAGTTCCGTTGATAAGCAGACGAGCCTGCTACGTGCTTAAACTGTCACCTCGCTCCACGTCGAAGCCGGTACATGCCCAAGTGAGGACAGTATAGCACTTTTTTTTATTCATTGCAACCGCTGTTTTTCGATTTCGGCGGCGAATCATGGGGAAACGCACGCTCATTCGACGAAAGCGCGAGCAGGGTCAGCGCTTCGGGGTAGAAGTACCAAGCGACGTAATGTTCCGTCAGGAAAGCGGAAAAAGCGGGTGAAAAAACGGTCGCGAATTCGGCGTATTGCGTCAGAGCGACGAAGAGATCGCAGGCGAAGAAAAAGAGAAAACCGAAACGAAGGGATTTGGATTCGGAGAGCGCGAAAGCCGAGACGAGGTTTCCGATCAGATTGACGGCGTAAAAGAGCGTGACGAAAGGCAGCGCGTTTTTGAAACCGAAGCGAATCCCCGCGTAGATCCAGAACAAGGCGATCAGGGCGAGTCGGGCGCAGACGTTTTCGGAGCGGACTTTTTTCTCGCAGGGGAGTAAAAGGCGGATGCAATAAGAGAGTTGTACCGCGATGAAAAGCGTGATCGCGAGGACGCGCTTTTCGGGTGCGAAAAGGAAGACGCAGTCCGCAGCGACGGTAAAAGCCAGCGCGATTTGCGTTATATAGCCTTTTAACGAGCGAAAGGAGAGGTTCGCGAGCGAATAGCCGAACGGAAGTAAAACGACGCAGAGCTTCGCGATTATTGGCGAAAGGCGCGAAAAGTGCAAGATGACGAACGCCGCCGTCTCGCCCGCGATCAGGAGGATCGAAAGGATCGCGTCGCGTCGCTTTGCGCGCGCTTCGTCTCGATCGATCGACTTTTCCGTGATCCGTCTTTCCATTTTGCGTTTCGGCTCCTTTTTCTTCCTTTTCGATATTATAAAAAATTATCGCCGCTTATTGCAAGTCGCATTCGAAAAACCTTTCGATCGACTTTCGGAAAGGTATTGACTTTTCGGCTGTAGTTTTTGATACAATAAAGAAAAACGCAAGGAGAAAAGATATGCTCGGCTCATTTGTCTATCATAATCCCACGAAATTATTTTTCGGCGAAAACGCGATCGAATACCTGAACGGCGAGTTGCCGAAATACGGAAAAGTCGTCCAGCTGATCTACGGCGGCGGTTCGATCAAGAAAAACGGTGTTTACGACGCAGTCGTTCGGATCCTGAAAGCGAACGGGAAAACGATCGTCGAGGACGGCGGCGTGATGCCGAATCCGACCGTCGAAAAGCTGAAAGAGGGCGTCCGCATCGCGCGCGAAAACAAGGTCGACCTTTTGCTCGCGGTCGGCGGCGGGTCCTGCTGCGACTACGCAAAGGCGGTCTCGGTCTCCGTCCATACCGACGAAGATCCTTGGGAGAAGTACTTCGTTCGCTTCGAAGAACCGACCTGCGAGATCGTCCCGGTCGGGTGCATTTTGACGATGGCGGGGACGGGTTCGGAGATGAACGGCGGTTCGGTCATCACCAACCACGCGCAAAAACTGAAAATCGGGCACGTCTTCGGCGACGAAGTCATGCCGAAATTCTCCGTCCTCGACCCGACCTATACTTTTTCGCTTCCGAAACGGCAGATGGTCGCGGGGATCTACGATATTTTTAACCATATTTGCGAGCAATATTTTTCGGGCGAGGACGATTCCGTCAGCGATTCGATCGCGGAAGGACTGATGCGCTCCGTCGTCAAAAATTCGCTCGCTGCGGTCGCGAACCCCGAGAATTACGAGGCGCGTTCGAACATTATGTGGGCGGCGACTTGGGCTTTGAACACGCTGATCTCCTGCGGAAAAACGACGGATTGGATGGTCCATATGCTCGGGCAGGCGGTCGGCGCGTACACGGACCAAACCCACGGAATGACGCTTGCGGCGGTTTCGCTCCCGTATTATAGGAGGATCCTTCCGTTCGGAGAAAAGAAGTTTGCTCGTTTCGCGACCGAAGTTTGGGGGATCTCCTCGGAAGGGAAGACCGATCGCGCGCTCGCGGAAGCGGGGCTTTCCGCGATGGAAAGCTGGATGAGGGAGATCGGACTTACGATGAATCTGACCGAACTCGGCGTGACTCGGGATATGATCGAGGGGATCGCGGACGCGACGTTTATTATGGACGGCGGCTATAAGATCCTTTCGAGAGAGGAAGTCGTCGAGGTCTTGAAAAACAGCCTGTAAAATCTCGGATCGAACGTTTGATCACGGGACGGGGAGAGCTCCGTCCCGCCATTTTTCATAGTAGGGCGAAAGATCTTTTTTCATCGAGCGGGAAAGCGAATCGATGAGGTCGCTCGGCGAGGCGATCTTCCCTTCGAAGCGGTCGGCGAATTCTTTCAGCGCGCCGTTCATTCGCTCATATCCCTCGATCTCCGCGAGCGAGGAAAAGAAAAGAAGCGATTTTCGATAGGCTATCTCGCAGTAGCCATCCGCGAGGTCGGGAAGCGGCGCGTCGAGTCGGCAGGCGTCCTTGCCTTTGATCGCGGAAAAGATCGAGAAATCCTCTTCCGCGCTTGCGATCATCGCGCGAAACGACGATTGCAAGCCGCTCGCTTTGTAGTAAAACGCCGTTGCGTACTCCGCGAGTCCTTCGTCCATCCACGGGGTCAGAAATTGGTCGAAACCGACTTTTCCGAACCACCATTGATGCGCGATCTCGTGGACGGCGGTATGCTTTTTCGCGGCGCTCGTCAGTTCGTTTGAAAGAAGTGCAAGTCCCGAAAATTCCATTCCCGCTTCGCAAAAGGGCGCGGCGGCGATCGTCAAAGAGGGGTAGGGAAATTCGCCGAAGGTTTCTCGGAAGAGGCGGACGGCGTTCGCCGCGGTCTTCAAAAGCTCCGCGCTTTTTTTATCCGATTCGTAAAAGTAGCGGATCGGGACGCCGCCTTCTTCCGTTTGCGCCGTTTGAAACCGATTCGAGCAGACGACGGCGAAGTCGCGCGCATTTTCGAGAGAAAAGCGGAAAGTCGTCCGTTTTCCAAAGCGCGTCTTTTCGGAGTAGACTGCGGAAGCGGCGGCGTCAAAGCCGACGGGTAGTGTCAAATCGACGGAAAAATCCGAAGTTTTGAAGAGAAAAGGATCGCCGTAAGGCTCATAAGGATCCGCGCGGAATTTTCCTCCCGAAAAGGGACAAACCGCGGGATAAAACCCCGAAAGAGTATAGTAGCCGCCGTACGAGCCGAGGCGGTGTTTGATCGAAGCGAGGCGGACGATCTCTTCGATGACGAGGCGGATCTCTTCGCCTTTTTTCTTTTTCCCGTTCAGGCGAACGGTCAGGACGGTGTCGTCCTCGACGCCGACCGAATAATCCTTTACGCCCGCGTTCGAAGAGACCGAAAGAATCTCCGCGCCGCCGTAATTCTCGCCGCTCGGATACGCCGCGCGCGTTTTTTCGGGCGTAACGGGCGAGTCCCCTTCGCCGTAGGCATTCGGATACAGCCGTAATTTCACCGCGGAAAGCCCGTCTTGCGGGATAAACCATCGGATCTCCGTTTTCAGCGAGAGTTCGTTTCTTTCCGGGAAAAGCTCGGCTTCGATACGATAAGAAGGGCGGTGGCGCGTTTCGTTTTTCTCGGCGCAGGAAGGAAGAAGCGCGAGAAAAAGCAGCAGGATCGCGAAAAGGGCTGCGGGGATTTTTCTCATACGCGTCTGCTGTTGACCGTGAGCTCGACGAGTTTCCCGTTTGTCCGCGCGCCGTCGAGGATCGCTTTCGAGACGATCTCGCCTTTCTTTACCGCGCTTCCGTTTGAAAACAAAAGATCTTTCGTGATCATCCTTCCGATCAGAAAATCGTAATCTCCCGAAAACGCATTTTTCTCGTTTCTATCGGATATATGCGCAATATTCGCCGCTTTCTCATCGGGGATCGCCGCTTCTCCCGCGCCCGCTCGGTTCGGGCTCGTGTCCTCCGTTTCTCCGATCGGAAGATCGCTTTCTTCGAGGACGGGCGCGATTTCGGTCGCGCGGACTTCGCTTTTCGATCGTTTCGGACGGGTCGCGCCTTTTTTCGCCGCGGTTCGCTTGAACGCTTTTCCCGCGTGCGCTTCCGCGCGGAGAACGACGGCGCGGTCGGTCGCGGCGATCACGAGAGAAGGGGAAAACTCGCTTTCGTCCGTTACGAGGGTCGCGGTCGCTCCCGTCCTTTCGTCAAAGACGAGATCGCGCAATACGCCGAGGAAACGCCCCTCGCTGTCAAAGGTTTTCGCGCCGAGCGGGCAGGCGAAGAAAATCCCTTGTTTGATGCGATCCGCGCTCGGAAGGGTCAAAGCGTCCTCGCAGCCCGCGATGCGCCTGAGGTCGGCAAGCCCCGCTTCCTCTTTCTCGTCCGAAGAGACGATAAAGCCTTTGACGCGCGTCAGTTTTTCCGTAACGTATGCGTTCGTAATGATGCCCGCGATCTCGCCTTCCGCGATTGTGACGACTTCTTTGGATAAATGTTCCGTGATTCTTTTCATAAACACCTCTTTGCCGTTTCCCGACTCGTTTTCGGGTCTACCCTATGTATATTTCGGGACGGACGAGACTATGATTCGGGGCGAAATCCGCTCAAAAACGACAAAAATAATCGATTTTACTCTATTTACCATAAATGCGCGCGTTTGTGTTGTGTTAGAATTCTTTTTGTGTTACAATATATTACACCCAAGGAGGTTTTATTATGGCGAATATTACCAAAGACATGCTGATCAGCGAAGCCATCAGGGAAGGAAACTCCGAAGCGATCGCCGAGGTCTTAATGGGCGTCGGGATGCATTGTTTGGGCTGCGCGTTTGCGCGCGGCGAGACGGTGGGGCAAGCCGCGGAAGTCCACGGCATCGACGTGGACGAATTGGTCGAGAAGCTCAATGAGGCGGCTGAAAGCTGATCTCGCGATCATCGTCTTTCTTTTTGTAAGTCTGTTTGCGTTGACCGCGGGTCAATGCCTTTTTTGCGTTAGCGCGGAGGGGGAGAACGCCCCTTCGTTTTTGATTTCCGATTATTATTCGTTCACCGCGCCGACCAAGGTCGCGGCGTGGGGTGAGAGCGCCGCCGTTTTCGACGACGGAAAGATCGTCGTGATAAGAAAGGATTCGATCGCTTCGTTCCCCGTCAGCGCGAAGTACTGCTATGCGCTGTGCGCTTCGGAAGAGAACGTCTTCCTGCTTTGCGGCGAGAGCGCTTCGATGGATTCCAGCGCGAAGATCCTGCGCTATTCTTTAAGCGGAGAAAAGCTCGAATTCGATCCGCACCTTGCGAACGTTACGGATATCGCGCTTTCGGGGAAAAAGCTGTTCGCGCTTTCCGATATGAAAGAGGTCTACGTCTTCGATTTCTCGGGCGAAGGAGATTTCGCGACGAGTTTTTCTCTGCCCTCGATGCCCGAATGGTCGATGTATCTTTACGCGGAGGGCGAAACGCTGTTTTTCCGCACGTTGTTCGGCAAGATCCTCAAAAGGGAAGCGGGCGAGTATTCCGAGATTGCGGACGTCGCTTCGGGACTGGACGTCGCCGCGAGGAATTTCGCGGTCGAAGGCGGTTCGATTTTCTATTTGAAAGACGAAACCGTCTATAAAGGAAATCTTTCGAAAAGCTTTTTGCCCGTCGGCGAAAAGGACGACAAAGTCGGGCGCGTTTGCGATTTTGCCCTTGCGGGCGACTCGCTTTTCGTCATAGACGCGTCGTATCCCGCCGTTAAAGTCTTTTCTTCTTCGGACGGGGCGTTTTCCCGTTTCGTGGGTTCGTTCGGGAAAAACGTCGGAAGACTGAAAGATCCGACCGCGCTTTCCGTTAAGGACGGCGTGATCGCGGTCGCCGATAAAAACGAGCGCATCACGATCTTCGGAAGCGGTTCGGCGAAAGCGCTCGGCGGCTATCCCGTCGGGACGGTCGGCGCGATCGCGAACGCAGGCGACGCGATTTACGCGGTCAACGGCGAATCTTTGCTCGAATTCCGCGGGCTTCTTTTCGAGCGGGAATACGCGCTCGAAGGCGGCTCTTTGACTTCCGTCGCCGCGACGGCGGACGGCTCGATCTTCGCAAGCGCGGGGAAAACCGTCTACGTTAAAAAATCCGGGACGAACGAGTTCGTTCGTTTGCGTTCGTTCGACGCTCTCGTGGAGAATCTTTCCGTCGGGATCGGCGGGAAAGTCGTCTACGCTTACTCGGGCGGCGTAATCCGCGCCTTTACGCAGGACGGCGATCCGCTTTCCGGCTCTTTGACCGTTCCTGCCGAGATCCGCGATTTCGCGGTCGACTATCGCGGCAATATGTTTTTACTGACCGAAAGCGGGCGTTTGATCCGCTATTATCGCACGCTCGGCGGCTATTTCAGCCCGACCGAACTCCCGATCGGAAACGCAAAGCGTTACGGCGCGATCGAGATCGGGAAGGACGGGACGGTCTATCTGACCGCCGACCATAACGTCGCGCGGTTCAAAAAGAGCGTTTTCGGCGTCGTCACCGAAGAGGACAGCGATTTCAAGGACGAAGCTCCGATCGCGTCGCCCGTCTTTGTCTGCGCCGTAAAGGCGGAATCTTCGATCGCCTACGTCGCGCCCGATAATTTCGAGGACGTGACCTATTTACCGAAAGGGAAAAAGCTCGTCTGCTTCGCGTCGCTCGTCTACGCGGGCAACGAGTATTTGCGCGTCGAGACCGAAAAGGGGATCGCTTATCTTCCGAAGGAGGACGCGACTGTCTTTTCCGAAGCGGTTTCTCCGATTCGTCGCGCGCGCTGTCTGCACACGAAAAAAGGCGTAAATCTCTATCGCTATCCCTCGTATATTGAGATCGAGAAGGGGGTCGAGCCTTTGTTTCGGGCGCTCGGGAAGGAAGAGATCTTCGAGGTGAACGCCGTCGTCGCCGTTAACGAGAGCGGCGCGGACGAATGGGGCTTTTATCGCGTTTCCTATAACGGGGAAAGCGCATACGCGTTGATCAGCGACGTCGTCTCGGTGGACGACGAACCCGAGCCGATCCATCGCTACAAAGTAAAGATCAAGGCGGAAAAACTCGGAATGACCGTCATCCTTTATAAAGACGCAAGCGTGGACAGCGAAGAAGCGGCGCGCCTGTCGGACGGGACGGAGATCTATGCGCTCGAACCTTTGAACAAAGAAAACGAATTCACGAAAGTCCTGTATAAGGGCAAGACGTGTTACGCGCTTACCCGCTCTCTCGGAACGGGAGGGCTTTCCGGCGGGCAGACGCTCGCGATCGTCATTTTCGTCGTCACGGTGACGGCGAGCATCGCGACCGCGCTGATCCTCCGCGCGGGGAAAAGACGAAGAAAGATCTATAAGGAGTAACTATGGGCAGAAATAATTCGAGGCGGTTTCATAAGAGACCGCAACAATCGCAAACCGATACCTACGCGCCTCCCTATTCGGAAGAGGTGCTCGCGATGTCCGTCGAGGGGCTGAACCTCTCGGTCGAGACGCTTGAAATCCTGAAAAAGGGCGGGGTGCTTCTCGTCCGCGACGTCGCCGTCCGCCGTAAGACGGATATGTTCAAGGTCCAGAATTTCAATAAGAAAAAGCTTTTCGAACTGCAAAATGCGATCGCGCCTCTCGGCGTTTCTTTCCGTCCGGACGAGCCCGCGCAAGCGGAGAAGTCCGCGGAGCAGCCGCGCGGAGAAAAGAGCGTCGGAGAGAAAAAAGGCGGGGAAGACCGCCGCGCGGGAGGTCGCGAGCAAGGCGAACGCCGCGAAGGAAATCAAGATCGCAGAAACGAAAGAAACGATCGCCGTCCGAACGAGAACAAGCCTCGTCAAAACGACGGCAGACCCCAACAGGGAAAGAAGGAGTTTTCTTCCAAAAATAAAGGCAACGCGGTGGATTTTTCCAAGATCTTCCCGCGGGAGAAACTCGTCCATTCTCCGAAGATCGAGCCGGAAAAAGATCGCTTTACGAAATTCCAAAAAGCGGGCAAATGGGGCTTTAAGGACGAGAACGGAAACGTCGTCATACCCCCGATCTATAACGAAGCTTTGAATTTCAAAGAGGACATGGCGGCGGTCGAGATGAACGGACTTTTCGGATATATCAATCGAGAGAACGAGCTCGTCGTCCCGTACAAGTACGACACGGCGGGAAGCTTCTCTGAAGGTTGGGCAAACGTCTCGCTCGGAGAAAAGTGCGGCTATATCGATCAAACGGGAAAGGAAACCGTCCCTTTTATTTACGACGCCGCAACGCCCTTTACCGGAGAAGGTTACGGAAGAGTCAAGAAGGACGGCAGATGGGGCAATATTCGTAAGGACGGAGAAGTCAGCTGGCAATAGCCGAGCTCCGATCCCGAATCGATTTCAGTTTACGCAAGAAAGGAGAAAGAAATGGAACAGGAAAAAAACGAGCAACAAAACGGACGTGAAGTCACGTTGAAGATCGACCACCTCAAAAAGAAGTATATCAACGCCAAAAGATATTCGATCAACGATTTGACGCTCGATATTTACGCCGGCGAGATCTTCGGTTTTCTCGGGCAGAACGGCGCGGGAAAATCCACGACGATCAAATGTATCACCGGCATTCACCCCTACGATTCGGGCAGTATCGTGATTTGCGGTTACGATATGAAAAAAGACCCGATCAAGGCGAAAAAGAACACGGGCTACGTCCCCGATAATCACTCCGTCTACGAGAAACTTACGGGCAGAGAGTATATCAATTATATCGCCGATCTGTACGGCGTGTCGCTTGAAGACAGAATCGAGCGGATGAACAAATATCTCAAAATGTTCAAGATCTCCTTCGCCGTCGATCGCCAGATTAAGGGCTATTCGCATGGTATGAAGCAAAAGATCTGCATCATCGCCGCTTTGATCCATAACCCGCGCCTATGGGTTTTGGACGAGCCGATGGTCGGTTTGGATCCGCAGTCCATGTTCGACATCATCGACGAAATGAAGCAACACACGGCGAACGGAAACACGGTTTTCTTCTCTTCGCATAATATCGACCTCGTCAGCAAACTCTGCGACCGCGTCGCGATCATTCACGACGGCGAACTCTGCGCTTTGATCGATCTGCACGAAGAAGGAAAGAGGGAAGAACTCGAAAGCGTCTTCCGCAGTTACACGATGGCGGAGAATAAGGCATGAAAGAATTCAAAACGCTGTTTCGTTTGGAACTCAAAGCGCGTTTCGGGACGAGAGGCAGCGGAAATCCGGTTCTGACAGGTCTCAAAATCCTTTCGATCCTCGCGTTCGCCGCCGTCCTTTACACGCTGTACATCTTCGGGATCAAGCAGTTGATCCAACTTTTCGTTTTGTATGAAATGGGAACGGAATTCCTGGTTTTGTTCCTCGCGATCGCGATGTTGATCCTGACTTTATTCGGGATCAGTTCGGTCATCAAAAACCTTTTCCGAAGCGGCGACAACGAACTTATGATGCGATTCCCCGTCTCTCCGACGGCGGTCTTCGCGTCCAAGATCTCGATCTTCGTCCTGTTTCAGATCTTCTTTACCTTCGTTATGATGCTGCCCGTCCTCATTATGTTCGGAACGGAGACTTCGCAGCATTGGTCGTACTACGCGCTTCTTCCGGTCGTCTTGGTCTTTACGATCACGCTTCCGCTCTCGATCGCGAATCTTCTCGCGATCCCCGTTATGCAGCTGACTTCGCGGACGAAAAATATGTTCGCGTTGACGCTCCTCGTCTCCATTCTTTTGGTCGCGTTCGGGTTCGGCGCGTATATGCGCGTCGTCCAAGGCGTCGTCGACTATATGAAAGAGGAAGCGATGAGCTTTTTCAGCAAGAGCACGATGAAGATCGTCAGCAGGGCGTCCGAATATATTTATCCCGCAAACTGGTTTGCGTATATGCTAATCGGAAGGTGGCGCCTCGGGAGCAGCTTGCTTTCGCTGGTCGTCGTCGCCGCGTTTGCGGTCGGGACGTATTTTCTGAATAAACGCCATTATCTGAACACGATCTTGCGCGATATCGAAGGCGGCGGCGTCACCTTTACCAAGGTCACGAAAAACCGCGTTCGCCGCCCGACGACGGCGTTCTTCTGCCGCGAATACCTCGATATCTTCCGCAGCGGCAATTACAGTTTTCAATATCTCTGCATGGCGGTCGCCGCGCCCGTTATGGTCTATTCCTGCAATAAGCTCGCGGCGAGTATGGGCGAAGATTCGATCGGATCGATCATCGTCCCCGCGCTGTCTTTGATGGTCATGCTCGTCTTCTGCTCGATCATCCTGTCCTTCGCCGCGTCGTCGGTCTCGCGCGAAGGGGATAACTTCTATTTGACGAAGATCACGCCCATCCCGTATCGCACGCAAATGCTCGTAAAGATCGGGCTGTATATGCTCGTTTCCACGCTGTCCATCCTCGTTACGGCGATCGTCGTCTGGGTGGCGGGGCAGGTCGAAGCGAAATATGCGTTCAGTTCGTTCGGGATCGCGTTTTTGATCTCGATCGCGCTGACTTGCTTCGGCGTTCGCCTCGACACGACGCGCCCGAGTTTCGCGATCGGCGGCGACGGAGAACTCAGCGTCGGTAACGTCTCGACTTTCGTCGTCCTGTTCGTCGGGTTCGCGATCTCGGTCGGGTACGGGCTGTTCGGTATGGTCGGGATCTTTATGTGGGGAGAGAAAATCACTTTCCTCGCGCTTGCGGGCATCGCTTTCGTCTTGGCGGCGGCAAGCGTCGCTTACCTCATGATCGGCTTGGATAAACGCTACGAACGCATCACGCAAAGATAGTCTTCCATGAAAAAGGTCTGCGTTTTCCTGCTTCTTCTGATCCCGATTTTGATCATTTTGACGATCAACGTCTCGGGAATGATCATCTCGGCGGAAGTTACGATCGGGGTGGAAACCTTCGTCTTGAAGCATCTTGGCGAGGAAGTTTCGGACGTAACGATCGATCTGACGGAGAATATGTCGAAGCCCTATCAGTTGATCCCCGTCTACCTGCCGCGCATGGCGCAGGTCTCGGGCTTTGATTGGAAATCGGATAACGAAAGCGTCGCCACGGTGAACGGCGAAGGGCTCGTCACCTTCCGCGACTGCGGATTCGCGAAGGTTACCGCCGTCAGTTTGGACGACAATCGGATCAAGGCTTCTTGCGCTTTCTTCGTGGAAGACCGCGTGATCCACTCGCTTTCCTTTTATTCCTATAAAACGGGCGAGGAGATCGACGGATCGTTCGCGATGAAAAAGTACGAATCCGAGCAGATCCGACTTGAAATAAATCCTTACGGGGCGCTCGGAAACGAATGCGCGACGTTCTCGTCTTCGGACGAATCCGTCGTCGCTTGCTCGAAAGAGGGCGTCTTGACCGCGCTATCGGAAGGAAACGCGACGGTCACCGTCCGCGCGAAGGACGCCGCGGGAGAAAAGACGAATTCCTTTACCGTCCGCGTCTCGGGCGAAGCGCTCGTAAAACGGGCGGAAATCTGCGCTTCGGGAAATGCTTTCGATCTTTCGCCCTATATCGTTCGCGGCGAAGCTGCGGGCGGAAACGTCGTCGATCTGACTTTGGTCCCGTTCGGCGGGAGTAAAAAGGTCTCCGTCTTTTCGGGCGAAGAAAGAGCGGAAATCACGGTTTATAAGCTTGCGTTCGCTCGCGAACTCGTCCTCGATCATTACGCCGAGCTTCTCCTCGGAGAATGGAAAGACGGCGCGTATATCGCCGCGAAAAAAGCGCGTTCGTTCGCTTTCGCGGATCGCGAAACGAGAGCGAAGATCGACGGCGTTCGGATCGCTTCGTCCGATCCTTCCGTCATCGCCGTCCGCGGTGACGCGGTGATCGGGTTGAAAGACGGAACGGCGACGTTGACTTTCGAGAAAGACGGGTATCACGCGTTCACGATCGAACTGACGTCCGCGACGCCTCTGAGCTTCTTCTCGCTGAATCTCGTCGAAGAGGACGATCCGATCGGCTTTATGGAAGAACGCGTCTTCGGGACGAAGAGTTATTACGACGGCGAACTCGTTAACGGCATCCGCTTATTCCCCGAAAAGGTCTTCCCGGAAGGAGCGAACAAGATGCTTTTCGAGTATTATTCGGATAGCGAGTGGGCTTCGGTTTCGGAGGACGGCTTCGTCTCGTTTCGCGAGGGAGCGGAAGGAAAGGAGATCACCGTCCGAGCGAAGAGCCTTTTCTCGGTCAGTCCGTTTACGCGCTCCTATACCTTTAAGAACTTGGTAAAGGGTGTCAACGTCGGCTTCGGGTTCGGCTTGAACGCGTTCGACGAAAAAAGCGGAGAACTTCCGTCGTTCGTTCCGTACGAGCAGGCGATCGAGGTCAATAATATGGCGGACGATCTCGCGCTCGTCTTCCAAACGAACGTCTATATGCCCGACCGCGAAACGTTGGACGGCTGGACGCGGTATCCCTACGCCAAGATCGTCTTCGTTCGCGATATCTACGGAAACGGGCATAAGATCGACGGGCAGTTCTATCAATACGATTACGAAAGCCATATCTTCACCGATATTCAGGATTCGATGCTCGAAGGAAAGGAGGAGAAGAAAGGCGTTCGCGTTCGGAACCTCTATATCCAGTCCTACGCGCCCAAGACCAGCGAGTCGCAGGAATCCTTTAAGGAGCTGATGACCAAAGGCGGGACGCCGATCCGAACCTTTATAAAAAAGCGCACGGACTACGAAGTCGCGTTCGATTATTGCGTCTTCCAGTACGCGTATCAACACGTCACGGCGATCGGGGGAAGGATCTCCTTCAACGGGTGCGTCTTCCGAAACACCGTCAGCGCGGCGATCTCGATCGAATCGCTGCACGAGCAACCGAATTTCGTTACGATCCGAAATTGCGTGTTCTCGAACAGCTTATCTTTCGCGGTGATTCTTTCGAACGGGACCTTCCCGCTTCCGAGCGACGAAGTCGTCCGCTATAACGCTCTGACTTGGGAGGGGGATAATTACCTCTATAATTGGAAGAAATCCGACGAAGTCAGAATGGACATTATTCCCGAAGGTCTTATGAAGAACGATCGCTTGGATAAGATCTTGAAAAACGTAAACGACAAGCTTTCCGAAAGCGCGCGTCACAGCTTCGTTTCTTCGGAAAACGACGCGCTGTGCGTAAAGAAAGACGGAGATAAATACGTCAATTTGGGCGTCTTGATCATGCCGTTTTGGTGCGATCCGAAGACGATCCTGAACGAGCCGCGCGAGCGCGTAGAAGACGGATTGCTCCTGAAAATCGATCTCGAAAGGGCTTCCTACCTGCCCTTGATGCTCTACACGAAGAACTTCGGAGATCTATTGAAGCGGACGCTGAAAAATATGCTCGATCTCGACGCGTCCTGCTATATGATAACGAATAAAAGCGCGGACGGCGTTTTCAACACGCAGCCCGGCGAGAAATATAACTTAAACGAGGAGATGTACGCCAAACTCAGAGGCTGAACTACCTATGAAAAAAATCATTATCGCTATTCTTTTATTGATCCCGATCCTCGTCATACTGACGATCGACGCGAGCGGAAAACTCATCGCTTCCGCTCTCGTGGATATTCCCGCGGAATCCGTCGTCATCAAGCGCGGCGGAAAAGCGCTTGCGAGCGACGAGATCGATCTCGAAGATTACTTGGGGACGGGGAAAATCTATTCTTTGTTTTCCGAAGTGTTCCCGGGAATCGCCACGGACGAAATGAAATGGGTCTCGTCCGACCCTTCGGTCGCGGAGGTCAAGACGTCCGAGACCCGTAAAAACGCCGCCGATATTCTCTTTAAGGATTACGGCAGCGTCGATATCACCTGCACGTCCGAAAAGAACGAGTCCATTTCCGCGCGTATGACCCTGTACGTCGGCGGAAAGATCCCCGGTCGGATCTCCGTCCGCGATTATCAAGGCGCGGAGTACGAGGAAATCTCGCTTCCGAAGTTCGGCGTTATGCCTCTTTTCGCGGAAGTGAAACCCTCTTCGAGCGTTCGCTCGGAAAAGATCGTTTGGACTTCTTCCGACGAGAGCGTCGCGAAGGTGGACGATAACGGCGTCTTAAAGGGCGTCGCGGCGGGGAATTGCGTCCTGACGGCGAGCGTTACCGCAAATAAAACGACCGTTCGAAAAGAGGTCGCGGTCTCCGTCTCCGGATCCGCGCTTTTGAAGGAAAGCGTGGTCTACGCCGCGTCGGATTCTTTCGACGTCTCTCCCTATCTCGCTTATTCGGGGAGCGAAGTCGAGGGCGGTTCGGTCGTCGGTCTCTCGGGCGTCGCTTCCTTCGGAGAAAAGAAAGTGAAGGTCTCGTATCAGGGAAGGGAAGAGATCCTTACCGTCGTTAAAGTCGATTCCGCGAAGACGCTTCTCATCGAAAATCTCGCGTTTTTGAAAGCGGGCGCGCTTTCTTCTTTCCTTGCGCTCGGGACGTCGAACGTCCGTTTGAAGGCGTTTGCTTTGGACGGATCGAGCCCCGAAATCTCTTTCGTCAGTTCCGACGAGAGCGTCGTTCGTTTCGATCAAACGGGAAGAATGTTCGCAGTCGGAAGCGGCGAAGCGGAGATCGGAGCCGCGGCGGAGGGATACGCGGCGGAAAAGATCGTCATTCGCGTAACGAGTCCCGTCGAGGATTTCCGCCTTTCGGAGACCGTTTTTGCCGACAGCGTCGGTTTGATGCAGGAGCGCGTTTTCGGAAACACGACGTATTCGAACGGCGTTTACTCGAAGACTTTCCCGCTCTCCGTCGTCTCCACGTTCCCCGCGGGGGTCGGGATCGAAGCCTTTTCTTTTGAAAGCACGAATCCCGAGATCGCGAGAGTGGACGAGCGGGGCGTCATCACCTTTGCGGACGACGTCGAAGGAAAGGAAGTAACGATCACCGCGACCGCGTATAATCAAGAAGGCAGGGCGGTGAGAAACAGCTATACGTTCAGACTCGTAAACGGCGTCAACGTCGGCGTCGGTTACGAAAGAGCGCATTTCGACAGGGAAGCGAACGAAACGCCCGATTTCGCGCCGTATTTCGACTTCAAGACCGTTTGCTACGGGGGAAGAGCGAAAGCCGTCGTCTTGCATACCGATATCTATTATCCTTCGAAAGAAGCGGGCGGCGAAACGATCCTCAACGCGAATCTTTCTTTTTACGGAAACGGGAAGAAGCTCGACGGGCAGTACTTGGTTAATTCCGTCGAGGACGAGGACGTCTTGCTCCTTTGGGACTTTTCGAAGATCTCGAATATGCCCGAGAAACTCTCCGTCTCGATCTTCAACCTGAATTTCCAAGCGACTCAGCCGACGACGGACGACTCGCAGTCCGCTTTCGAAGAACTCAGCAAAAAGGGCGGCGGCGCGTTCACGGTTAAAGGCGCGTATCCCGAAGGCGATCACGACGCGACTTTCATCATCAAGGGGTGTTTGTTTCAATACGCGTACAGCCACGTTAACCTCGCGAACGGAAGCGTTACGATCGACGGCTGTATTTTCCGCAATAATCCCGCGTGCGGCGTCGTCTTGCAACAATCTACGAACGCCGTTGCGAATCTCAAACTCAAAAACTGCATTTTCAGTAACACGATCGCTCCCGTCGGCATCGCCTGCGGCAATTTCGACGATATTTTGGATCGTTTCTCCGGTAAAGAGGGAAGCGACGCGCCGATCCGCTTCGGTAAACTCGAAATCGAAGGACAACTCTATATCTATAACTGGAAGAAGCTCGAAGAAGTCCAGATGAATCTTTTGCCGCAAAATTTGGACGATCCGCGCGCGAACTCGCTCGTCAAGAGCTTTAACGGCGTCCTTGCGAAGGTCATTCAACAGTCCTTTATGAAGTCGTCCCAAGAGAATCTCTACGAGGATAAGGACGGCGAGAAATGGTTGAATTTCTCATTCCTCGTCATCGGGATTTGGGCGGATATGATGCCATCCTTTAACGGCGCGCCCGAGACGGAAGGTTTGCAGATTTCCTTTGATCCGAAAAAATATCTCGCGCTCGAAGTGATGGCGTATAAAGCGCCCGCGATCAGCAGCGGCTTGATGACGATCGCGAAGTCGATCGGCGTCGACCTTGAAAGAAACAAGACCTATCATATCAACTGCAAGGACGAAGCGGGGAAATGGAACACGGTCCCCGGCGAGACTTACACGATCGGGAAAAGTACCTACGATCGCTTGAACGGAAGGAGTTAAAATCGATCTCTCGGATGAATAACGAATGAAAAAAGTCTTGATTTTAACGGTTACGGCGGGCAACGGACATAACAGCGCCGCGAACGCCGTTAAGAAACGATTGCTTCAATCGACGGACGAGACCTACGTCGTCGAGGTTTACGACACCTTGAAAACGTTTGCGGGAAACGCGCAGTACGTCTTGATGCGGAGCGGTTATTCGCAAATGATGGCGAAGGCGCCGAAGTTTTACGAAAACGGATTCAGGCTCTCGAAGAAACTCGTCGTGTTCAACAAAAAGAGAGGATATCCGCATAAGGCGGCTTTGTCTTGCGTCGGTAAGCTGTATAAAAAGATCAACGAATTCCGCCCGGACGTGATCTATTGCACGCATTTTATTCCCGCCGCGGCGATCAGCGATCTTCGACTGTGCTATAAAGTGCCGGCGGTGACGATCATATCGGAACTCGATTATTACAACACGCCTTTTTTCGAATCGGCGATCGGCGTCGATTATTTGACGCTTTCCGATCCTGATATGGTGGAAGAAAACCTTAAAAACGGATTCAAAAAAGAGCAACTCGTCGTTACGGGAATCCCGATCGATCCGAAGTTTTCGTTCCCGATCGAAAAGAGCGAAGCAAGAAAAAAACTCGGATTGCGAGAGGATCTTTTTACGGTCTTGGTGATGTTCGGCGGCGGCGAATGGCAGGGGATCACGAAGCTTTACGAGGCTCTCGTCGAAAACGTCAAAGAGAAGACCCAGATCGTCTTGATCAACGGGAAAAACAAAGAGTCGTTCGAAACGATCGAGCGGATGCCCGCGAAAGAAAATATCGTCTTGCGAAACGTCGGTTTCGTCGATAACGTCTACGAGTACATGTTCGCGAGCGATCTCGCGATCACGAAAGCCGGAGGGCTCAGCACGAGCGAAATGATCGCGGCGGGATTGCCGATGATTATTTATGAAAAGGTCTACGCGCAGGAAAAGGAGAACTTGAAGTTTTTGCTGAAAAAAGGGCTTGCGGTCGGGTTTTCGGACGCGAACGATCTTGCGGAAAAGATCGAAGAAGTCAAAAACGATTACGCGCGCTACGTCGAAAACGTCAAAGCGTTCAAAAAGGACGCGACGGAAGAGATCTTCCGATTGATCGATCGCGCGCCGCACGCCGTCTACGACGAAGAGTATCTTGCCTCTTTGCATTATCGATTCGTCCGGTATTACGTCAAGTTCGCTTTGCACAAGATGTTTTGGTTCGACCGAGAGGAGGATTCATAAGGTTCGATTCAGCGGATAAGAAAACGAGGGGGCTGCGCTTGCAGCCCCCTCCGCGTCTTACTTGCAGCCGAATCCGAAGCCCGGACCGTCCTTGCAGCCGCAGGGATTATTGCACCCGCCGCAGCAGCAAAGGATCAGATAGATCCAAAGGATGCACTCGATATTGCATCCGCCGCACTTATTCCCGCCGCAGCAGAACAAGAGAAGCAAGAGCCATAAACAATCGTTGTTGCAGAAACAGTTCATAATATGTACCTCCCGAATTTCCATTGTGTTGGTTTCTACTTCATCATACGCGCCGCCCTTTCGATTTGCTACCGTAAAACGCGCTTTTCCGTCCTTCGATTTCGGGGTGGGGAAACGCCGCGGCGTTTATCGCCGAAATTCCCCTTTGTCGCTTGACTTTTTATCGCGCATTGAGTATGATTTCATAAGACGACGAACGGAGGTGTCTTATGAGTGGAAAATTAACGATGGATAAACTGACCGCGCTTGCCAAAGGTCGCGGCTTCGTCTATCCCGGAAGCGAGATCTACGGCGGCTTGGCGAATACTTGGGATTACGGTCCCCTCGGCGTGGAACTCAAAAACAATATCAAAAAAGCTTGGTGGCAAAAATTCGTTACAGAAAACCCCTTGAACGTGGGCTTGGATTGCGCGATCTTGATGAATCCGAACGTGTGGGTCGCTTCGGGTCACGTCGGCGGATTCTCCGATCCTTTGATGGATTGCAAAAGCTGTAAATCCCGTCATCGCGCGGATAACCTGATCGAGGAGTACAACAAGAAAAACGGGATCGAAGAGAATATCGCTTCTTGGTCTCACGCGCAAATGGAAGAGTACATCAAGGCGAAAGAGATCAAATGCCCGATCTGCGGCAAAGCGGACTTTACGGGGATCCGTCAATTCAACCTTATGTTCAAGACCTTTCAGGGCGTCACGGAAGACAGCGTCAGCACCCTGTATCTGCGCCCCGAAACCGCGCAAGGTATTTTCGTCAACTTTTTGAACGTCCAACGTACTTCGCGTATGAAGGTCCCGTTCGGTATCGGTCAAATCGGAAAATCTTTCCGTAACGAGATCACGCCCGGAAACTTCATTTTCCGCGTCCGTGAGTTCGAGCAAATGGAACTCGAATTCTTCTGCGAACCCGGAACCGACCTCGAATGGTTCAAATATTGGAAGAACTTCTGCAAAGAGTGGCTTCTCGGTCTCGGGATCAAAGAGGAAAATTTGAAGCTCCGCGATCACGATAAGGACGAGCTTTGCTTCTATTCGAACGCGACGACCGACTTCGAATATAAATTCCCCTTCGGATGGGGCGAGCTGTGGGGCGTCGCGGACAGGACGGACTACGACCTCAAAGCCCATATGAAGACTTCGGGCAAAGATCTTTCCTATCTCGATCCCAACACGAACGAAAAGTACGTTCCCTACGTCATCGAGCCTTCGCTCGGCGTGGAAAGAATGGTCTTGACGATCCTTTGCGACGCGTATGACGAGGAAGAACTCGAAGGCGGCGACACCCGCGTCGTGATGCATTTCCATCCCGCGATCGCGCCCTACAAAGTCGCGGTTCTCCCGCTCCAAAAGAAAGCCCTCGGCGATAAGGCGACGGAGATCTATCACGATCTTATGAAGAAGTTCTCGGCGACCTATGACGAAGCCGGTTCGATCGGAAAGCGCTATCGCAGGCAGGACGAGATCGGGACGCCGTTCTGCGTGACCGTCGATTTCGACACCTTGGAAAAGGGAACGGTCACCGTCCGTGAGCGCGATTCGATGAAACAAGATATCGTCAAAGTCGAAGACCTCGAAAGCTATATTGCGGAAAGAATCAAATACTAATCGCCAAAAATCGCGAATAATTCCGATAATTCAACGAAATCAAAGGATACGCCCGAGAAAGAAAGGTGTATCCTTTTTCTTATGGGAAGAACAATCGTCGTGACGTCCGGAAAAGGGGGCGTCGGGAAAAGCACGATCACCGCCACGCTCGGCGTCGCGATGGCGGAAGCGGGCGCGCGCGTCGCTTTGGTGGATGCGGACGTTGGGTTAAACAACCTCGACCTCGTCCTCGGGATCGAGGCGATGGTCTGCTATGACGTAACGGACGTGGAAAAGGGTAGGTGCAGGCTTGCGGAAGCCTTGGTCAACCATCCTTTTTGCGAAAATCTCTTCCTTTTGAGTTCGCGCGCGCTTTCGGGCGGAAACGTTTCTTTGAAGAGCTTTTCCGAAATCGTTTCCGCGCTCAAACGTTCCTTCGATTTCGTCCTGATCGATTGCCCCGCAGGGATCGACGACGGTTTTCATCGCGCCGTCGCCTGCTCGGACGAGGCTTTGATCGTGACGACGCCGATCCCCGCCGCCGTCCGTGACGCGGATCGGGTTTCCGATATCCTTTGTTCGTATCGTCTCGGAAGCGTCGGAGTCATCGTCAATCGCGTGCGCGGCGATCTCGTCTTGAAAGGCGAGGTTATGAGCGTGGCGGACGTGGGGAGCGTGTTGCGCCTTCCCGTCGTCGGAAGCGTCCCGGAGGATGACGAAGTCTTGCTCTCCGCGACCGTCGGCAGAATATCCGACTCCAAAAGCAGGCATTACGCAGCGGTTTGCATGGTCGCGTCGCATTTGATGCTCGGAACGACCGAACTCTACGATTGCACGGCGAGATATCGTGGGATCGGCGGATTCTTCCGAAAATTCGCGAGGTGAGAATGAAAAACGGAAAGAGGGGAGTGGAACGGATCAAAAAAGTGATTTTGCAGGATCGGACGGGCGCGCCGGACGACGTCATCGCCGTCCTGAAAAGCGACGTTTTCGAGGTCTTGGACGGGTTCTTCGAAGTGAATCCGCAGTCCGTCGTCGCGGAGATTCGGGTGGACAGCGTGGGGACTTACGAGATCAAGCTGTCGGCAAGGGCGTTTCGGGTGCG